>JBMYQZ010000623.1:0-3587 GCA_049601855.1 Limisphaerales bacterium
GGCGGGGAAGGGGCGAATGTGCGGCGGCAGGTTCGCCGAGCAGCGCATGTGATGCGTCCCCAGCGTCGTCTGATACATCCCGGTGATGATCCCGCTGCGACAAGGCGCGCAAACGCCGGCGGTCGTAAAGGTCCGCGTGTAGCGAACGCCTTGCTTGGCGAGTTCGTCCAGATGCGGCGTGATCGCATGAGGATCATCGAAGCAACCGAGGTGGGGACCGATGTCTTCGGCGGACAGCCAAAGAATGTTCGGCCGCGTGGTAGCTGAAATTCCGGTGGCCAACGACACGGCCAGCATCAGGAAAGCGAAGGTTCTGCGCATGGCGGGAAACTACGAACGTCCTTCGCCGTCGTCGAGCCGACGATTTACTACTGGCGTGGCTCCACCTTCAGAAAATCTGCATCGGGATCAACCGTGGTCGTGTAATCCTGGGCCGGGCGGAGGAGGGGGATCGACCCGCCACGGTACCATTGGTGAAACATCCACAACACCACGAGCACCACCAGGGTTGCCACGGTTCGCTTCGTGAATTGCTTGGCAATGGATTCCTTGGCGGCATCTCCGGCGAGTTCGACGACCGTCGCGGCCTTCGGCCCTTCCTTTCCACCGAGTGCTCCGATGTTAATGGCGGACCAGTCAACCTCCGGATGCGGTTCGAGGTGGATGTTGTAGAAACGGACATTGCACTTTTCGCTGGCACACAGGCCCTGCTTCAAGCGAATCCATCGCATTCCTTCCTTCGGCTCGAATTCGGCGGTGCTTACGTTCAGCAGCCAATCGGCCCACTCTTCGCCACTGAGCTTTTCTTCACAGATTGTGCACTGAGCGCTCAGACTTTCCGCACAAATGCCCTGCCATCGACTCTCCTCGATGCCGCTGTCCGCAAAGTATTCGCGAATGCTCGCGCCGACCTTGGGCAGAAAGAGGACGTCGGTACGGCGGATATCCTGTTGTGTCTCGGCTTCATCCATGGCTTCAAGGGTCCCGCGGTTGATACCACATCCATTGGTCGGTTTCTTCGTAAGGGTAATAGACGTCGGTCTTGATGGACTTGGTGAAGTCCAGGTTCTCGGAGTGGCCATCCACAAACAGCGTTGCCGAGTAGAACAGATCCGGCGCCAACTTCGGATCCTTGAAGCTCGGCTTGCCCCGGGTGCGGTGCCACTGGGACCAATAGGGCTCGACCACGGGTCGGGCCGGAGGACAGGTCAGCAACCGGCCGATGACGCGTGCCGGCGGTTCGTGCATCGCAATGTATTTTTCCGGGAACAGCACCTCGTGCTCCTTCATCGCCGGGAGAGAACGGCCGGGTATCTGTTTGGTGAAGGGTGGGAGCGGGTTGGGTACTCGCGAGGAGTCGATCGGTGCGAAGAGGCCGAAATTGTATTGGTAGCTGCAGCCGATCGTATCGAACAGCGACGGTTCCGCGTAGTGATGATACGGCGGACAGATGCACATCTGGGGCCGCGCCCGATGTCCTTTGTCGAGTGGGCAGCGAAACACGTTTTCATTCCCCTGATAGGCGTGCAGCGGGCGATATCTGGACTGGGGAAAGGAACGGACCCAATGGGGATTGGTATTCGGATTCTTCCCACCCAGGGCCATCAGGGTGGATTTCGGAACCCACGCCTGGAGAATAGGATCGAAGTCCGATACTGCAGACGGCGGAAACGACTTGTCATTGTCGTCGACGTAGAACCGGTTCATGAATCCGATCTGCCGCATGTTGCTGAGGCAGACGGTTTCCTTGGACTTGCGGACGGCACTGGCAAAGGAGGAGAGCAGCAGGCTGGCAAGGATGGCGATAATGCCAATGACAGCCAACAGTTCGATCAGGGTGAATGCGCTACGGTGTTTCCGATGACCTTTGTGAACCGTCATTGTTCGTGTGCAGTTGTTCGACTCCCGAGGCTTCGAAAACCTGCAATCGACCCGAGCCGTTGTCAACCGGTGCGTAGCGAAGCAGCTACTGATTTATACGTATACGTAGATACAACCTCGGTAGATGGCCGGGGCCCAAAGGGCTCAGGCGCCGCATTGGGCCTGGTGGCGAAGGGCGTGGTCGATGAGGACCAGCGCGGTCATCGCTTCGACCATCGGGACGGCGCGGGGGAGGACACAGGGATCGTGGCGACCGCGGGCCTTGAGCTTGGTGTTCTTGTGATCAGCGTCGATGGTCTCCTGTTCCACGAGCACGGTGGCGGTGGGTTTGAAGGACGTGCGAAAGTAGATGGTCTCGCCGTTGCTGATGCCGCCTTGAACTCCGCCGGAACGATTGCTGGTCGTGCGGACCTTGCCGCGGACGGAGCGGAAGGGATCGTTGTGTTCGAGGCCGGTCAAGTGGACACCGTCGAAACCGGATCCGATGTCGAATCCCTTGGTGGCAGGCAAACTGAGCATCGCCTTCGCCAAATCGGCTTCCAAGCGATCGAAGACGGGTTCGCCCCATCCAACCGGCACACCGCGGGCGGCGCAACCGATGATACCGCCGACCGAGTTGCCCTGTTTGCGGACCTTCTCGATGAGCTTGATCATCTTCTCCGCCATCGTGGCGTCGGGGCAGCGAACGATGTTCGCCTCCACCTGCTTGGACTTCACCTTGTTCGGATCAATTTCCGCCGAAAGTTTCTGGACCTGCTGGACGTAGGCGACGATCTCGACGCCGAACCGTTGCTTCAACAGTTTGCTGGCAATGGCTCCGGCGGCCACGCGACCGATGGTCTCGCGGGCACTGGTGCGTCCTCCGCCCGGCCACGCACGATGACCGTATTTTTCCTGGTAGGTGTAATCGGCGTGGGATGGGCGGAACTTGGTGGCCATCTCAGTGTAGGCCTCCGAGCGTTGATCGCGATTGTGCACGACCATTGCGATCGGCGTTCCGAGGGTCTTGCCCTCGAAGGTCCCGGACAGGATCTCCACTTTGTCGGCTTCCTTGCGAGGCGTGACGATCTTGGATTGGCCCGGACGACGGCGGTCGAGTTCCGGCTGAATATCGTCCTCGGTCAGTTCCAGTTGCGGCGGACAACCATCCACGATGACGCCCACGCCTTTGCCGTGCGACTCGCCAAAAGTCGTGATTCTGAACAGGTGCCCAAACGTATTGCCCATCGGCGTGAGCATGCTGGAAATCGAAAATCAGGTCAATTCGACCGCTGGAATCGAGTGGGTAGCGGAACTCGTGAGAGTTTCGTCTGTGGCGCAGTTCAGTCCAATTACTGCACCGGAATTGCCAAACGGAAACGGACTCGCAAGCTCTCCCCTCCAGCAGTTGCGTTGGGCGTGCCATGGAGGGGCGAGCTTGCGAGTCCGCCTTGAACCGTCATCCAATCAAAGTTGGATCGAACCCTTGAAGACAGACCAACTGGTCGGTATTTATCTTTCCGTTCGATGAACAGAGTTTGTTTTCAATACAATATTTCAGCTCGGGTAAATGATCCCGGATGGTTTTAATGCATACCAGAAGGTCTGTTAATTCTCTAACACAATGACGAATCCAAAAGAACAGAATGATGGGCAGCCCGTCATCGCCTACGCCGAGTGGATCATCCGCTGGCGGTGGTTGGTACTGGTGGCGGTCCTTGGCTCGC
>JBMYQZ010000624.1:0-3569 GCA_049601855.1 Limisphaerales bacterium
GTGGGAGAAGATGCAACACGAGGAAATCATGGCCGCGCGACAGGCCTTCGACGGGTTCCGGGATCGCCTGCTGGACCTGCGGATGGAGCATCTCGATGACCCGGACCAGGCAGTAAAGAAAGCGCGCGTGCTGCTTGGCAGCGGGCAATGCAACACGATTCTCGCCTTGGGCGGCGGCTTCCGTGACGCGCTGCTGGCCGAGATTGCTCGGGACGATTGGATGTACGAGGCCTTCGTGGACGCGCAGCCGGACGAGGTGCGGAGCATGGCGGTCAGGGAACAGATCCGTCCGGTTCTTCATTGGCTTCAGTCGGAAGGCGAGCCCGGGTCCCATGTCGTTTTCGAATGCCGCGATCACGAGGCATGGATTCAGATGCAGCTTCGCGACGGAGGGGAAGTGGAGTTTGACTTTCCCTTCTCGATTCGCTCCGCGCCGGGGCAAGCGGGACCGATGGATTACGAGCGCGTTTCCGAACTGCCCGAGATCGCCGACGCAGAGGAAACGAGGCCGTTTGACAATCGGCAGGTCGCAGCCGTGCGGGCCGTCCTGCAAACGCTTGGTCTTGCCCCCAACATTTTGCGAATGCTATCTCGAAATCCGGACGGCGAACCCGTCGGAGCCATTGAGTCGCTGACCTTCCGGGTCCCGGTCACCGCCACCGAGATGTTCGAACAATTGATTCCCGCCTTGTTCCAGGCGGTGCATGGCGTCGAAAACCTCGGCCACCTCGAAATCCAGACCGGCTAAAACGAGCCGAAAGGCGAACGCTGACAAATCAGCAACCAGATCGGAGCGGGCGTGGTGCCTGAAAACAGGTTGGTTTAAAGAGCGGGTCAGTCGCTGAAACTGGACGCCGAAATGTAAAGCCAAGCCGCTCCGATGCCACCGACAATCGCCCCGACGCCGGCCCCGATCAATCCCACCTTGAATCCAAACTTGAACCAACCGGCCCCAAGCAAAACAACCGCTCCGAGCAAGGCTCCGCCCAGTCCCCACTTGACCGTGTTCTTGCCCTCATGGAGCAGCCCTTTTCCGACTTCCTTGGCAAAAGAATCAGGCTTGGAAAATTTCTTATCCGTTCGGTTGTTCATCGATTTGCTCGCAGTAATTTTCGGATTTCAGAGAGGTTTTCTTGGAAGGTCAAGAAACGTTTCGTTTTCCCGCGATCACGTGGCTTGGATTCAAATGAAGCTGCCCGACGGGAGGGAAGCCAGGATCACCGACTCTTGTACGGACCATGGACGGCCGTCACCTTGTCTGTTTCGGCGGAGTCGTCGAGGATGAAGACGCGGTAGCGTTCGCCGCCGGGCTCGACTCGGAGGACCACATGGCCGCGGTCGCTCTTCAGCTTGTCGAGCCCGATTACCACGACGCGGTTGGCCTCGTGCAGGTTGTTGGCGAACACGTCGCGCGGGCCGGGGTAGAGGAAGGTTGATTGCAGGCGCTTCCACACCCGGTGCGTCGGATGCGCCGAGTCCCACACCGGAATGATCCAGACCCGCGGCCGCAGCGTGGCGACGAAGAACGCGTTCTGTGAATCCATGTAGCCGTGATGGTTCAGCACGCTGACGTCGACCGGCCCCACTACCTTGGCGACGGGGGTTTCGACATCGTACCAGTCCGGCTGCCCTTGCTCCGCCACGCCTGGAATGTCGCCGCCGGTGAAGTAGTCGAAGCGTCCGTAACGCAGCCGGATGCCCAGGCTCGACATGTTCTCGGTGGCCCTGATGTCGTCGGGCTTTTTCGGTGGCGGAAAGAGACGCCGGGATGCCTGGCCGACTCCCGTCCAGATCTCGCCGTTGGCCATGATGTTGCGCACCTCGAATCCAGGATATTCGTCCGGCTGGTGGACCAAGACGACCTGATCGTTGCGCCCGGGGCGGAAGCGCTCCGGAACGAGACCGTTGTGTTTGCGCTGCCATTCCACGAAGGCCCGGTAGTTCTTGTCCGTCCCCGTCCGGTGCGGATGCGGATGCGCGTAGTCGGGCCAGCCGTGATCGATCAGCTTGCGAATCGGCAACCGGTCGCCAATCCAGGTGATTCCCGTCAGCCGATACGCGCCGGATGCCGAGGGCGGGGATTTCTTCCAGAACATTCCCATATGATCACCGTGGCAATGGGTGAGCAGCGCGTAATCAATTGCCGGTGAATCCTTCCGGGGATGCAGGCGGCGGATGTAACGCACGAGCCATTCGCCCGCCGGGCGCGAGGCGTCGGGACGGGCCGGCGCGTAACGGGGATGGTATCCGTTCAACTCACCGGCATCCACGATCATGGTCGTGCCGTCGGGCAGGACGAAAAACGCGCAACTGCCCCGCCCCGTGCTGATCTGGTGAATGTCCAGCATCCCCGGCCGCCAGTCCGGCAGACGCTTTCCAACAATCTCGTCGGCGGCTGCGACCGTGAGCAAAGTCGCGGCGGCGAAGACGATCGCCAGTCGTGTTGCGCGGCAGTCCATGGTCCATGAAGTGTTCCAGAGCCGATGCAAAATGCCGACCTCAAACAGCCTGGGGTGGCGCGGCAGCGAGGGGGTGAACCAGAAAGGCACCACTCGTCACGGCGAAGCTGAGAAGCGAAGACGGAAGGACACAAAGTAAAGCAGGCAGGACTCGCTTCATTGAGCGCTCAACTGTGGCGGATTTCGCAAAGAATTCCGATTGCGCGTTTCAATCGCGTGCGGTGGGGGGATTGCAGGTGGGTGGTAAGCGCGGATGCCCGTTGGAGTTCACGCTTTAGCGTGCCGAGCCTGAAAGGCTCGAACAAGTTCGTGCCATGCACGCTAAAGCGTGAACTCCAACCCAAGGCAGCGCCCCAGTTGCAATCACGCCCCCTGCGGCAGGGGAATGCCAGCTGGCACAGCAACCGATCGAATGCAATATTCGACCATGCCTTCCACCGTTGATCGCAGAACATTCAACCGCCGCGCGACTTCCGCGATCGGCGGACTGGCGGTGACGCCGCTCCTCGTCGATGGCCAGGCCTTTGGCCAGGAACGGGATCCGGCCGAGAAACGCCTGGTCCTGCTCGGACTCAACGCCCTCGCCCGCGCCCATAAGTTCAATTATTTCGCCGACGGACATCGCGGCGCGGCCTTGGTTTCGGCGCATCTGCTTTGTCGGGAGAACGGCCTCACCGAACCGGCCCGCGCGCGGATCGAACAGCTCTTCGATCTCAACTGGGGAAAGGCAAAACTCTGCCAACCCTTCCCGGAAGCCGATCCGGATTCGAAGCAGATCCGGCGGATCGGCGTCGCCTTGGCGGAAGGCGGACCGGTCCTGCGGCAGGTGGGACACGACGCCATCTTCGCGATGCTGGCGATCAAGGGATTTCGCATGTTGCCGGAAGCCGCGACGCCCGAACGGATCGACGGGGTCTGCAAGTTGATCCGCAGCATGAAACCCTGGCGCGACGTGGATCCTGATCCCGAGGTGAAACCACCGCCCTTCACCGACGCCAAGGCGGCCTCGCGCTTCGTGCTGCGCGAGGCGAGCGACGCGGTCGATCGCTTCATCGGGTTCGGCCAGGGCTTCGCCGGCCACATGCTCACCTTCGGACAATCGCTCATCGA
>JBMYQZ010000625.1:0-3568 GCA_049601855.1 Limisphaerales bacterium
GAAAGGACGGTGGCGAAGTTCTCCGTCTCGACCGCGCGGATGACCGTTTCCCAATTGCGCCCAAACAGCCCGTAGTAGGAGAAGCCGCCGGCCAGCGTGCTGATGGCGGTGCTCAGGCTGTTGGTGCCGCTGAAGCTGCTGAAGAAATTGCCGGCACCGTTGTTCACGCCACCAGCCACTGCGTTGTTGTTTCCGATGGCGGTGCGGTTCTGCAGGATGTTGATGCCGAATTGTTGATCGTCCGTCAGGGAGACATCCATGATGATCGCCTCGATGAGTACCTGGGGTTGGACCTGGTCGAGTTCCTCGATGAGCTCCTCAACTTTCGCGACCTCCTCGCGGGTGCCGCGGACAAGAATGGAGTTGCTGCGTTCGTAATAGCTGATGCTCGCGTTGCCGAGCAGCGGTTCGGGTTCGTCGTTGTTGGCGGCGTTGACGATGCTGCGCAGGCGGGCATTGAAGTTGGACGCGGAACTGGCCGGCTGGGCAACCCGGGTGGGGGCCGGGACGCGGCTTTGTTGCAACGGGCGGAATCCCCGGCTGGCTGCGGCGGAGGAGTTACGATTTGCGGAGGATCGATTGTTGTTGGAGGCGGGATTGCGGACACCGCCCCCGCTGGACCGGGCACTGGTGCCGGTGGTGCGGGCAGATCCGGAGGCAGAACCCTTGGCCGTGAAGGTGCCGAGCATATCGGCAACCTCGCGCACGGGTGCATAACGGATCGAAATGACCTTGAAAATCTGCTCATTGGCCGGCGCGGCCACATCGACCTTGGCGATCAGTTCGAGCATGCGCTTCAGATTGATCGCATAGTCCTGGATGATGAGCATCTTGGTGGAATCGACCGAGGTGATGCCGCCGGCGACCTTGGCGAACTTCTGGATTACTTGAATGATGTCCTTGGGCTCGGCGTATTCGAGTTGGACGATCTTGGTCACCAACGTGGGAGATTCGGGAAGCTCTGCCGGGTCGATATCGAGGAAGGGGAGACCTTCCTTGGTTGCTTGGGCGGAGGGAATGGCGAGCAGGAACTTGTCGCCGACGGGAACGACGGCGACCTGGTTCTGGTTGAGGACGATATCGAACGCCTGGAGGGCATCATTCACCGTGAGCTTCGTGTCATCCACAGCGACAATATCCATCGTGATCTGGTCGTTGATCCCATTGCCCTTCAACATCGTGCGCTCGGTGTAGAGAGCATACTCCTCGAGGATAAAATCAATCGGGGTGTTGGGGAAATTCAGCGAGGCGGGATCATTGACCTTGTGGGCAGGAACGAGGGGATGAACTTTCGGCCGCGTGGAACCACTGGCATCCAGTTCATTCATTTCGGCCAGCACTTCACGGGCATTCTGGGCGCGGGTGCTGCCAAGGATGTTGCCGCTGGCGTCAGGGCGACGGGCGGCCGGGGCGGCGATGGCGGCCGGACGTTTGGGGGCGGGAACGGCGCTGACGGTATTGGTGGTGACACTGCCAATGGGCCGGGCGGTGGCGGCGCGGGGCGTGGTGCGCATCGTGCGAGTCGGGGTGAATGCGGGAGTCGAGCTGGGTGGCGTAATTTGCCCCGGAACGTTGGTGGAGGAAGCCTTCGGAGCCGCGGCGCCCGGAAGCGGGGCCATGGTGCTGCCGCTACTCAGGAAGGGAGATGCCTTCCTGGCCGTGGGAGGCGGACCGGGAACGGTGCGCACACCCTGGTTCGTGTTGAGCAGGCGCGGAATAATGACCCGGACGGAATTGGTGACCGCAGGGCGGCCGGGCGCTTGGGCCGAGGCGGTTCCGTTGAGCCACAGAACAGCCAAGCCGGCGATTAAAGTGATGAGGTGTGTTTTCATTTTTCCTTCTGGTAGCTGGCGACCAAGGTCATGGAACCCGCCAGGGTCATACCGGTACTGTCCGGCGAAACAGTGATGGACTTCACGCGAATGACGGATTCGCCCGCGCCGAGAGAGATGAGGAATTGCAGCAAGGCTTCGGCCTTGGTCTGATGGAAGGACACGTTGATCTGGTATTCCTGAAAGAACTCGTCGTCACTGTTGGTGGGGACGACCTTGCCCGTGGAACGGCGTCGGACCTTGGCGCGATCGGTCTTCGTGAGGATGGATTGAAAGAGCGTGCGATGCATCTCGGAGCTGGGGATCTTGACTCCACTGACTTCCAACTCCGCCTGCTTGCTTTCGTAGAAGACGATTTTGGCACCTTCTTCCTTGTAGAGAACAATGGTCGCCTCCGCGTCGGTGATTTCCTTGCGCAGTTTCTTCCAATCGCCGAAGTGCGGCCAGATCACGTAGATGTTGATCACGATGAAGAGGACCACTCCCGAACCGACCACGAGGCGGCGTTCGGCCGGACGTAATCCGAGCTTGTCGAAGAAGCTCTCCATCAGATTTCCTTGGAATTCATTACGGCGGTGAGCGACCAGGATTTTCGATTCGGGCTGTTCTCGGTCAGGTCAGGCGTGGTCACGGACTCAAACATTTTTTCGCCATCAACCTTCATTTTCTCCAGCGCCCCGCCGAAGTCGTGGACGGCCTGGGCGTCGGCGTTATTGAACGTGCCGTTCAGGATGACCTGGCGTCCCTTCGAAAACTTGAAGGTCTTGAGAACGACGCCGTTCGGGAGTTCGGTGGAGACGGCACGAAGGGCTTCGAGGGTGGCGTATTTCAGTGCCACCTGTTCCTGCAATACGTTCACACGAGCCTTGGCTTCGAGGGCGGCGGTATACGGGCCGGTCAGTTGCTGGACCTCGGCATTGAGCTGTTTGCGCTGATACTTCAACGCTTCCAACGCCGCGAAATAGAGCAGGACTCCAAAGGCATAGACCATGACGGCGGTCGCAAGGCCGTGCATCCAAATTCCGTCAATCCAACGTTGGCGATAACGATCCTTGATGTCCCCCGGCAACAGGTCCGCACCCTGTTCGCCCGCGGCGACGCGTTGGGCGCCGATCCCGGCCAGGGCGCTGGGAGTCAAGGGTTCGTCCACGGTCACCGGTTCGCCGGTGGCCTTCTCGAGAACGGGCTTCCAGGTGTCGGCTTGGGCGATATCGGCCAGCAGATGGAAATGCGGTTCGCCGGTGTACCAACCTTCGAGTTCGCCGGACCAGGCGACCTGCGAGAGTTGATCGCCGAGTTCATCCGTCCAGGAATCCGGATCGGTGAGGTTGGCGATGGTCAGATTCTTCAACGTGCCCTGATACCACCAGGCGATGAGGACGGAAGTGTCGTCGTCGCCTTCACGAGGCAGGAACCAGATGCCGTCGTCGGGTTTGTGGGCGGCGGAGAACTGATGGATCTCGGGAATTTCAAGGCGATCCGCCATGAAGCCCGTTTCTTCCAGCTGTCCAAGATGGGCTTCCACCTCATTGCGCGAAGCGATGATCAACACGACCGACTGCATGCTTTCGGAGCCGCCGCTGGCTGGGAGCGGTTCCATGCCCCACACGATCTGCGAGACGGGCAGGGGAGCGAGTTTCTCCAGTTGCAGCTCGACCATGGAAAGCAGTTCTTCGTGACTGCTCGCCGGGAATTCGGCGATGCGAAGAAAGACTTTGTCTGATGGCAACCAGGCG
>JBMYQZ010000626.1:0-3557 GCA_049601855.1 Limisphaerales bacterium
CAACTGGACGAAGCGAACGCCGCGTTCACTCAGCCGTCGCGCGATCAACGCGTTCGACGCGTATGTCCCCGGCTTCTTGGCGTCCTCGCCGTACAATTTGAAGGTGCTTTCCGGCTCGTCCGAAACGTCAGTGAGTTCCGGCACCGAAGTTTGCATCCGATAGGCCATTTCGTACTGAGCGATTCGCGTCTCGATTTCCGGATCGCCGATGGCGGAGAAATGATTGCGGTTCACCCGGGTCACGGTGTCGAGCATGCGCCGGCGGACAGCCGCATCAACGCCCTTCGGATTGGAAAGAAAGAGCACGGGATCGCCGGAGGTCTGGAACTTCACACCCTGATGCCGCGAGGGGAGGGGACCGCTGCCCCAGAGCCGACTGTAGAGTCCCTGAGTGTTGCGGCTACCGCCCGTCCAGTAGGCCGAATTCAATACGACAAAATCCGGAAGGTCCCGATTCATCGTGCCGAGTCCGTAACTCAGCCACGCACCCATGCTCGCTCGCCCCGGAATCTCGGAACCGGTGCAGACGAAGGTCTTGGCGGGATCGTGATTGATCGCATTGGTGTTGAGCGAATTCACGATACAAAGGTCGTCGGCAACCTGCGACATGTGCGGCAGCAGATCGCTGATCCAGATACCGTTCTTGCCGGCGCGTTGGAATCCGTACATCGAGGGCGCGACAAGCTGCTTTTTGCCCTTTGTCATCGCAGTGACGCGCTGCCCCATGGTAATGCTCGGCGGGAGCGGTTCACGAAAGCGCTTGTGGAGGTCAGGCTTGTAATCGAACAGATCGAGCTGGCTCGGCGCACCCGCCATAAAGAGGAAGATGACACGCTTAGCCCGCGGCTTTCGATGCGGGGCGGAAAGGGCGGCGGAGCGAGCTTCGGCGTTCTGTGGGAGCAGGGCGCCCAACGCGGACGCGGCGATTCCCATGCCGCTCGTCTTCAGAAACTGACGTCGTGCCTGCGACCAATTCGGATCGTGGATAAATTCGTTCATGCTTACTGGCGGGTTTTGGTGACGTCGAGGTTGTAGATGGCGCTGGCCAACATGGTCCACGCAGCCAGCTCGGCGGGCTGGTGTTTGGCCGATTCGCCAACGAGATCGGTGGCAAGTTTTGCCGATTTTCTGTAAAGCGACTGCAGGTCTCTTACCAATTCGCGGAACGATTCTCGCTGAACCGGGTTCGGCATCTGCGAAGTAATAACTTCGTAGATGGCGTCGATTCGGTGGTTGGAATCCTCGAAATCGGAGAGAGCCTTCGCCGCCAACTGCCGGGAGGCCTTGAGATACTCTTCTTCGTTGAGTAACAGCAGTGCTTGCAAGGGGGTGTTGGTCCGTTCACGCCGGGCGATACATTCTTCTCGGGACGGGGCATTGAGGATGGTCATTTGTGGCGGCGGCATGCCTCGCTTCCAGAAAGTATAGACGCTTCGCCGATAGATCTTGTCGTCGGAATCAGCGACGTATTCCTTTGGGTAAGAACTGGGCATGCCGATGGCTTTCCAGAGGCCCACGGGCTGGGGCGGCTTTACGCTCTTGCCGTAAAGCTTGCGGTTGAGCTGTCCGCTGGTGGCAAGGATCTGGTCGCGGATCATCTCGGAATCCATGCGAAAGCGGGAACCACGGGCCAGGAGACGATTGGTTGGATCTCGCTCGTAGGCTTCAGCGGAGGCTACGGCGGACTGCTGGTAGGTTTCAGACATCACGATTTCCCGCAGGAGCGCCTTGACGTCCCATCCGGATTTCACAAAGCGCACGGCCAGGTAATCGAGCAGGTCGGGGTGTGTCGGCCATTCGCCTTGGGCTCCGAAGTCTTCCGACGTTCGCACAAGGCCGACGCCGAACAACTGCTGCCAGAATCGGTTCACGGTCACACGGGCGGTCAACGGATGACCGGGGTCGACAAACCAATTGGCCAGATCCATCCGGGTCTTGAGCTCATTCTCTTTCTTTGACGGGGGCAGGAATGCCGGGGTATCGCGGCCGACCTCGTCACCGGGGTTGTCGTAGGCTCCGCGGATGAGAATGTGAGCGGGACGAATCTCTTCCCGTTCCTTCATCACCATCGCGGCCGGCATGATCTGGATGAACTTGTTTCGCTTTGCCTCTGCGGCCTTTACTGACTTCTCAGCGGCCTTGACCTTGGCGGTGGCTTGTTTCTTATTGCCCGCTTGCTTCAGTTCCTTTCGGGCCTGTGCCAATTTCTGTTTCTCAGCCGCAACCGGTTTCTCCAACTCCTTCAGTTCCGCCTCCTGAGCTTCAGACGCGAGACTGATGTAAGGTTCCTGCATTCCGCGGAAAAAATCAGGGCCGCTACGGCGGCCGGTTTCGGGTTTGGCGTCCAGGTTGTTGAAGAAGGCAAAGAGCGAATAGAAATCCTTTTGGGTGATGGGATCGTATTTGTGATCGTGGCAAACGGCGCACTGCACGGTCAGTCCCATGAAAGCTGTGCCGACGGAAGTCACCCGATCGAGAACGTTGCGCGTAAAGCCTTCCTCGGGCAAAGCGGTTCCCACATCGATGATCAGATGGAGTCGGTTGAAACCTGATGCAATCAGTTGATCCTTGGTGGCGTCCGGGTAGAGATCGCCAGCCAATTGAAAGCGCGTGAAGTCGTCAAAAGGCAGGTTGTCGTTAAACGCCCGAATAACCCAGTCCCGGTAAGGCGACATCTCCCGGTAGTGATCATGATGGATCCCGTTGCTATCTGCAAAGCGAACGAGATCCAGCCAATACTTCGCCATGTGCTCCCCGTAGTGCGGGCTCTTCAAAAGGTGCTCGATAAGATTCTCGTAGGCCTGCGGAGACTGGTCCGCGAGAAACTCACGAATTTCCTCACGGCTGGGCGGCAGGCCGGTCAAGTCGAAGCTCAGTCGGCGAATCAAGGAGCGTCGATCCGCGCGTGGGGCAGGAGCCAAACTCTCCGCGGAAAGTCGCCGCTCGACAAAACGATCAATGGGCGTCCCTTTCCTCGCCTTCGGTAACTCAGGCATCGTCGGCGCAACAAAGGCCCAGAATGCTTCATACTTGGCACCATCATCGATCCACTTGCGAAACAACTCCTTTTCCGCCGGAGTCAGCGCCGGTTTATGTGCCCCCGGAGGAGGCATAAGCTCATCGGCGTCGCTGGAGTTGATTCGGGCCCACAGTTCGCTTTGCTCCACGGAACCAGGCTTCAGTGCGAATGACCCTTTGCGCTCGCGATAGGCCCCGTCTGGTCCATCCGGTTTATCCAAACGCAGTTTGGCCTTCCGGTCCTTTTCATCCGGTCCATGACAATGAAAGCAACGATCGGAAAGCAGCGGTCGAATGTCGCGATTGAAACGAACCTCGGCAGCGGGAGTTCGAACAACCCAAAACGGTATTACCAGCAACCAGAGGCTTCGCAGGAGTTTATCCGGGCTAAACACGATAACTGGACGAATACCCGAACTTCGGGCTCCGGTCGATAACAGGCATTGTCCGAGATCGCTGGCTTTTTGCCTCTACTCGACGATCAAGGTGGCCTGCATGATGCCTTCGGCGTATCAGCGTGGACGTGGCCGCACCTTGAC
>JBMYQZ010000627.1:0-3549 GCA_049601855.1 Limisphaerales bacterium
CTGCTGCTCCACGACGTCGCGCCGCAAATTGAGATATCCTCTGGTCGTCGCCGGCGTTCCCTGATCTGGCGCGCTCAGTCCGCCGCGGTCGATCAAGTTGAAGTGGTCGTTAACAACATCCGCCAATCTGGAAGGAAGGAACGACCCGTCTAGTTCGCCGGCCAGGATCTGGTAATAGCGTCGCTGGAAATAGGGGCTGCGCATCAAAGCCTCTAATGCTTCAAGCCCCGGGGGCCATTCCTGACGGGGCAGGGGGGTCTCCACATGAATCGACATGCCGAGATTCGCCGGTTCCCACGTAGCGTCGAGATCGAGCGGCTCCAGTCTCAGAAGAGCGGAGTCCGGATGCTGGTAGACAGCGTGATTTCCACTGATGCCGCCAAGGATCGTTTCGTTGTTTCCGAGCAAGGCCATCGAGGCCGCCCAGCGCAGCCACTGGTCCGGGTCGATGAACTGTCGCACCGCTGCAGCGTAGTCGACTGGGTTCGGGTTCCGAACCACATCGAGCACTTCTAGAATCTCTACAGGGACAAGCCCGGCCTTTCTTTCGCCCCAGCTTTCATGCCAAGTCCCGGTGGACGAACCACGGTAGTTCCTTTCCAAGTAGTCCCCACCAATGCGCTCTACCCACAGATACGGCCCTTGGTCCCGATGGTTTACGTGCAGGCGAATGGCCTGGAGCTCAGGAACTGCGAAGCCCGCTTCCTTGACGTATTCGGTAGCCAACCACTCTGGTCCGGGTCGCTTCCCGTTAAAATTTAAACGATCTTCGCTCGCAAACGGATGATCGTGCTCTAGGTCGATTCGATACGATTTGACCGTCCACTGCCGCTTGAGCGTTCCTCGGTATCGATATCGGGCAAATGGGTATACCTCGTCGCCATAGGTCATCGTGATGGGCAGCAGTTCGTCGCTCGAGAGATCGCGCGACTGTAATTCGTCCAGCGTCTCTTGGGGAATCAGCAAGCGAAACGATGGCACGTCGTTCGGCGCGGGGGCGTCTAGGCAGAGGTAGCGCAGCGTGAAAGGAACCTCACCTCCCGAGGCTAGCTGAAAGACCGGTGCTCCCGGCGGCCAGGTTGCGAGGTGGCCGGCGGCGTCCTCCGCCTCGATGTAATATTCGATCAAATCGCGGTTGCCTTGCGGCGGTATCACCGCAACCAGATCCGTGCCAGAAACCGGCGTCATGGCGATTGACTGAAACACTGCGTCGGCATCTTTCTTCCAGCGCAGGTAAACCGGTCGCTCTCCGTTCGACACCCGAGCGCGGATGCTGACTGCCTCGGTGGGTGTTGGTATCACCGGATAGTGCCCTGCGGAAAAAATGACGGCCACGGCATTTGTATCCGAATGGTTGGCGGTTCCGGGCGTTCCTTCGGATGCTACGCTGTCCACCATCCAGGCTTCCGGAAGCGAGTTGTCCATAGTCGGCGACCTTAACTCGAGCGAAGCGCCTTCCCCGTCCGCCGCTCGCGGCCACCGCCCGCGATCCCGGTAAAAGACCGCGTCTACCACGTTCCCCAGCGCGTCGCGCAGGTTCAGGTTTTCGCCCCGGTTGGAAAGCCGGCGCGAGCCAAAAGGCCCCAGCGAATCATCCAAGGCATACTTTGCATTCACCGAGTCTGGATCGTGCGCCACCACCAAGTAGCCTCCCGCGGCGAGGGTCCCGCCCTCCGGGAACTGGTAGCGTACGCCGCCGTCAATACTCCACCCACTCAAATCCACTTCGCCAAGGCTCGCGTTATACAGTTCAATGAACTCTTCCGCGTCATTATCGCCCGTAGGGTGATACATGATTTCGTTAATGACCACGGCGGAGGTTGTCGGCGGCCCGTTTGATTGGCCCGGTGTGCCGTTGGCGGGATAGTAGCTCCAAGATGGTGAGCCGTCCGGATAACGGCCTCGCGTCACATCAGCCTGCTGGGCGCCGAACGCGACCCTACTTTCCACCGTGAGTCCGTCGGAACGGGTCAGGAAAAGTTCCTCGCCTTCGGCCGATATTCCGAAATTGAGCGAATCAAAAAACACCGATTCGCCGGGTTGAAGAACCGTGTCTGGAGGGATGATCCATTCCGTCAGCGTTGCTGCGTCGTCCGTCAAATACCATCCAGAAATGTCCCGCTCCGTGTCGCCGCGATTGTAAAGCTCAATCCAGTCCGCTGTTCCCACAAGCGAAGACGCCAGAAACTCGTTGATCACGACTGATCCCTCCGCCACGCCGTTTTTGCGCCCGGGAGTCCCGCCCCGTTCCACGCTTCCAGCCCAGTGAGATCCAATGTTGTTGTCGGTGTTTATGTCAATCAACTCCAAGGACGATCCGGAACCATCTGCTTCTAGCGGCCAGCCGTCCGCGTTCCGGTATTCCACCGTGTCCACGTCGCCGCGGTTTCCATCGACTAGGCGAACCACCGCATACTCGTCGCTCAAGTCGCCTGACCAGGGGCCTAGGACGCCCGAAAGACCGTAAGCGGCCTCGATCGAGCTTGGGTTCGCCGCCACCACCAGAAACGAACCAGGCAAGATCGTCGTCCCAACCGGGAAGTCGAACGAGGTTTCATCCACCAACTGCCAATCTGTAAGATCGACTGCAGAGTCACCTCGATTGTATAATTCTAGATACTCTAGGGCGATGGCATCGTTGTCGGGACGATACATGATTTCATTGATGATTACCGAAGATTCCTCTGGCGGGTTCGCTACATTTAGCGAGTTGAAGGGCAAGCCATCGGCTGCGTCCACCTGGCCGTCTCCGTCGCTATCGTATCCGGTAGCCACATCTTCGAACGCACCCGCGGTGGGTGTGGTGGAGCGGGCGACTCCATGGTAATCGACCGTGGAGGCGAGACGGGACGTGCCCGCGTTTAAGGCGGGCGAGCCGAGTTGTAGTAAGACGTTTTCGGTATTCAAATCCACGAATTGGGGATCCGCATTGGTATTACCTTCGCCGGGCCAAACTTCGGCACCACCGACCAGCGAATATCTCACATCCAGAAACGATAGGAGGTCCTGCCGGATGCTTTCATCGCAATTCCAAATGATCCCGTTCACCCAGTGCCCCCGCGCCCCGCCCATGCCAATTTCTTTTTCGTAGGTGCTGACGCCGACCGTGCAGCTTACGACGCTGTTGTTCGCCATCACTGGGGCTGAACGATCCTTCACCGCGATTCCGATCGCGCAATGTAGCACCACGTTGTTCTCGACACGGGCATTGGAACCTTCACCTAACGAGATCCCTTTATCCGCGCAGCGCCGGATCAGGTTCCCGGAAATACGCGCAGCGCTACTGCCAAGGTCGATTCCGTCTCCGGAACAATACTCAATAATGTTCTGTGCAATGTTAGCGGGCTTCAATCCTTCCCCGCTGTATTCCAAGTCCACGTCGATCGCATCGGCGCCGTTGCGAATGTGATAAAAGCGGTTGCGTGAAATATCTGCGTCGCACCGTAATATTCTGCATAAGGGTGATTGTTCACCTGCAAAGATACAGTTCCTGGTCGGCGGTCTCAATTGCTCCTGGCCTTGCCACTCTGACGCGTTCCATTGCTTCCC
>JBMYQZ010000628.1:0-3545 GCA_049601855.1 Limisphaerales bacterium
AAAAGCTGGCAGCAATACGCCGCCCATTCTGAGACCAAGAGCATCCAGCCGTTGATCGATCTCTACGCCGCGGTCTATCGCAAAGATGCTGCCGACTATCTCCCGCAACTCGAACAGCATCTCGACGTTGATCATTACCTGAAGTATCTCGCGCATGGCATGATCAACTGCCAGGAGAACCCATCCACCCATAACCTCCGCTGGATTCGCGACCCGGCCATCGGACGCTTTCAGATCCTGCCGTGGTATCAGGCTCCGCCCCACTTCATTCTCACGGGCTACCACGAACTTTGGAAACGCAAGGGTTGGGATTTCCACCCGCCGATGACCGCCATCAATGACATCGCTGACGGTCTGCTTCGCCGCCCCGAGCTGCGCCAGCGCTGCCTCACCCACCTCTGGCGACTGCTCCAGACCACACATCATCCCGACCGCATCCGCCAACGCATCGACGAACTCCAAGAACGCTTCCGTCCCGACGCCTACGCCGACAATCACATGCATTACGGCGGCGAAATGGAACGCTACATCAGCAGCGCCGAATGGGAGGAAACCGTCGACCGAATCCGCCTCCTCACCGCCGACCGAATCGCCTACCTCGAACGCGTCATCAGAGGAGGCCCCTTGCAGACCGAGACCTACAAGAACACGCTCACTCTGAGCACCACCAACTACGCCGACTCCGTGCTTGCAGAAATCACGTTCCAAGTCACCGAGCCGCCGGAAAAACTGAATCTGCTGCAAATCGGCAACCGCTCCTACGCCCCCGCGGCGGTCACCGGCGATCGAGCCACCTACCGCCCCAGGCACCGAATTTCCGCTGCTGCCAGCCGCACGCCGGTTCCCCTCGGCCCGGGCATCATCATTGAGGACCTCGATCGCGTGCTGAACGAGGACCTAGATTTCATCGGTTCCAGCTCCCAACTGGCCGCGCACTATCGTCCGCACAAAGCAAGCGTCACGATGCTGATGCCAGGACCGCTTGTTTCCCTTTCCCTTTCCAACGCCATCACGAGTCAACCGCTTGCTCTTGACGATGCAATTGGACAACCACGAACACCCGAACAAACTCTGAATCCCATCCGGCCCGATGGAATCGTCCTCAGCGACCGCCCGGTACAACTTCGATCCATCGTCGTACGTTCCAACCGAACCATCACCAGCAACTGGCACATCGCCCACGACGAACACCTGATCCTGAAACCGAACATAACCCTTCGCTTCGCACCGGACGCCTCCTTGATCGTCCGGGGACAAATGACCGCCATCGGCACCAAAGAGTCACCCATTGTGTTCACCGCCTCCGACCAAACGTGGGGGGGCGTCTTTCTCAACTCGTTGTCCGCGCGCACCAACCGCTTTCAACACTGCCTCTTCGAAAAGAGCTCCAATACCGTGATCAACGGAATGCCGGTCACAGCCAGCCTCGCCGCCTACACCGCGCCGGTGACCGTCAGCAATTGTGTCTTCCGTCACACGGCGGCTGACGATGCCTTTAATTCCAAGTACGTCTCCCCTTCCATCGCCAACTGCACCTTCTCGAACAACCTCGACGCCATCGACATCGATATGGGCGGCGGGATCGTCACCGGCTCACGCTTCACCAACAATCGCGACGATTGCATCGACCTTTCCTCCTCTTGGGCGCGGATCGAAGACAACTTCATTCAAAGCTTCGGGGACAAGGGGATCTCCGTCGGCGAGAAGTCAAAACCCACGATCGTAAACAACCACATCTCCGACGCGACGATGGGCGTCGCGGTCAAAGATCTCTCCCACGCCATCCTCGAAAACAACACGTTCACGAACAACCGCAAAGGCATCGCCCTCTACGAAAAGAAGCCCAGCTTCGGCCCCGCCAGCGCCCGGGTCGACGGGGCAATCCTGACGAACCAGCTCGTCAACGTTCCCAAATAGCACCATCGAGGTGCGCCTTCAGCCAAGAATAGATAGTCGCGCCGATCTGCGCGTAGCCGACCTGATTCGGATGCACGCCGTTATTCGCCGGGTAGCCGTCCACGACGTCCAGGTTCAACTGCGTGGGAATGAGGAAGAGGTTCTCTTCTGTCCGGTCTTTGAAATGTTCGATCTGCTTTTCCACCAACCGATGCTGGATCTGCCGCCATCCCCAACGTGAGTAACGATGCTTGTAGTTCGCCACGAACGCGGCATCACGACTGTTGCCGGGTGTGGTGAGGCAGATGCCGATCTTGGCCTCCGGCGCGGCCCTCCGAATGTCTTTCAACAACAACTCCGCCTCGCGAAACATCAGGTCGATCCGCCCATCCGGCGCGTCGGGCGTGGCCGAGAAGCAGTCGTTGATACCCAACATGATGGTGATGAAATCCGGCACCTTACCCTGGCAGTGTTCCTCAAAGAAGCGGGCAACATCCACCTGTGGCTTGCCCTTCGCATCCGGGTAGACAAAGGGACTGCTGTTCGTCTTCCCCGGATACGGACGCTTTGGTTCAAACTTCGTCCGGAACCGAACCCACGACCAACCGCCGTAGCCTTCGTGCCTGACACCTTCTCTTGCCGACCGCGGACGATGCGTCCCGATCATCTGCCACTTGGGGTTGCCCGGTTGTGTGAGCAGGCGGGCGAGCTCGTTCGGATAATGGGTCGCGTGCGTAAGACTATCACCCATCACGAGCAGCTCAATCGAGGCGTCGGCTCCGGCCCGGCGAGGCGAAACCACCAGGGTGGTTTTTGCCGTCTCGACCCGTTCACCATCCTTCACGGTCAATTGAAACGAGTGGCGCCCCACGTGCGCATCCTTCGCCACGAGCGTCCAGCGATCAGATTTCACCTCGCCGATTGGGCACTCGCACTCAAAGGAAACCTTGTTTCCGGCTCCCACCAGCACCGTGTTCGCAAAGAAAACGTTCATCTCCCCCCCCGGCACCGCGTAGATGTGCGGCGGCAAGGTGAGGCGAACAGACGCCTCGGCCGTCAACACGGACACGAACAGAAGCAGACTCAATCGCAGTGCCATGGCCCCATTGAACACGCATCCCCCGTTCCCGCCAGCTTGGATTCTTCCGCGACCGACGCTATGCTGAGCGCGACGCGGTTGAATTCACTTTTGGGGAAAGCGTCGCATTGCAGTAGATGAAAGGTCACGGCCCTCAACTCGAACATCTCGGACTGACCCGGCGCGAGCTTCTCCAGCGCGTGGGAATGGGCTTCGGCATGCTCGGAATGACCGGCGTGTTGGGAACTGAATCCGGCGCCGCGTTGAAAGGTCTCGGCCCGAATCCACTGCTTCCCCGCAAACCGCATTTTCCGGCGAAGGCCAAACGGGTCATTCACATCTTTCTCAACGGTGGTCCGTCCCAGATCGACACCTTCGATCACAAGCCGATGCTCGACAAATGGCATGGCAAAGAACTGCCCAAACGCCTGATTACCGAGCGCCCGACCGGAACCTGCCTGCGGTCTCCCTTCACGTTTCAGAAATACGGCCAGGTTGGCCTCGGGGTCAGCGAAATCCTGCGTCACACCGCAGAGAGCGCAGACGAGATGTGCGTCATTCGCTCGATGCA
>JBMYQZ010000629.1:0-3541 GCA_049601855.1 Limisphaerales bacterium
CGGGGGCAGGGTGGGTGAGTCCGACGTGTTCGCGAACCACCTCGCGGGCCCGGCTCAGATCATCATGGAAATACGCGCAGAGCACACCGACGTGTGCCAGACCGCCGATGTGAATGTCGGGCTGGCCGCATTTGCGAGGTGCTTTGCCGCGGGCGTAGTTGGTGAAGAAGTTGCGATGGTATTCCTCCAGATAGGTGTCGCGATGGCTGCCCGGGCTGAGCATGAAGTTGAGGTAGCGTGCGAGGTAGTCATCCGGGTCGTAGCCGTTGTTGTCTTGTAGTGAGTCGAGCAGCAGTCGGGCGAGTTGGAGGTTGAGGGTGTTTTCACCGGCCGCCAGGTTCTGGTGATAGTGCACGCCGCGTTGCCCCCAGAAACGAGCCTGGCTGTGGAGGATCTGCCCCCGCTCATTTTCGGCGACGTACGAGGAGCGCCACAGGATGCTATCCGGATGAGGATTGCGGGGCGCGAGATAATCGACAATGTGCCCGTAGTCACGATGAAGTGCTGATCGATCGTAATACCAGTGGGCTGGCATGGCGTGGGCATCGCCCACAAATCCACCCCATAGTGCGCCTTGTCGCCGTGCCTCATCAATTTCGTTCATCGTCACAGGTAGACGCATTTCGTATTTCGGCAAATCCCAGGATCCACCGAATCGAAAAGAGGAGGCGAGTCATTTGCCTGTTCGCAGAATGCCTACACCTTTGGAGAGTGGCGTCAACGTCACGTCAATCAAAGAGCCTGGGGTCGTCCATCGGGGGCGGCCCCGATCTTTTTGAGAGCTGAGCTGAAGAGTTCAGGATCTCATTCAACCCTCTCGGGGAGATTGCCGTCGCCGGTGCTTTCTCCTTGCAGCAGCCAGTGAAGGTCAAAGCGCGCGAGGACGCTGCCCTTGCCGTGTTCGTAGTGGAGATAAATCCAGCCTTCGGACGGAGTGCCTGGACGTCCGGCAGTCAGTGAGGAGTAGGCGAAGGAGCCGGGTTCGATGAGCCGTTTGACCGGCCAGGTTTCGCCACCATCGAAGCTCGCCCAAAGGGTGCCGCGCTCGCGGCCCTGGTCGCTTTCTACATTGCTGAAGACGAGGATGTCGCGTCCGGCAACGGGCAGGCGAACAAGTCCGTGCATGAGTCCGTAGCGGGAGTTGGTGTTGCCGTCAGGCAAAACCTGACTGACGCGTAGATTGCGCCAGGTCAGTCCGGCGTCGTGGCTCCACGCGAGGTGTTTCCAATGGTGATCGAGTCCGTCCGTGGCGAGGTGACGGCGGGCGATCAGCAGGAGGCGACCGTCGGACAGTTCCTCGACTGCGGCTTCGTTGGTGCCAAAGGCCGGGAAGGGCGTGCTGGTATCCCAGGTCTTGCCGCCGTCATCGCTGAAGATCGCGTTCACAAATGCGTCGGCCGGACCGCCGGAGACGTTGCCGCCCATGTAGTTGCTGGTGGTGCGGATGAGTCGGCCGGGGCGTGGTCCATGACGCAGGGTAATGCCGTTCTCATCCATGTGCAGACTGGGGATGACTCCGTCCTTCCGCCGATGGAGCGCGTGGATGACAAAAGATTTTTCGCGCTGCCAGGTCTTGCCCGCATCGTGACTACGATAAAGCCGCCGGTCCTTGGTCGGCGGATGATGCTTCTCCGTGAAGGCAAGCAGATCGCCCGTGATTTCATCGACGATGGCTCCTCCACCGTGAATGCACGCGGCGTCCACCAGCACGGCGTCTTCCCAAGTCGAACCGCCATCCGAACTGCGCCGGGAACTGTAGTTCTTGTTCCCCCAGGTCGCGACGACGCTCCCGTCGGCCGCCACGATGACATTCGGAAATCGGCCACCCCGAAAGAGAGGTGTCTTCGTGAACTTCCGCTTCTGGAGAAAGGGGCCGAGCTTTCCTTCCTGCGGGAATACCGCCCACTTGTTCATCGGACGACGCGGAGGAGCCTGGTCCGCGGCGGGGTTTCCGCCAACGCGATTGATCTTGGGCGGAGGGCGATAAGCCGATGTTCCCTTGGCCTTGTCGGCAGACAAACCAGGGCGGGCAAGAAACAGAGCGCAGGTCAACAGGGCGAACTTCGCGAACAGGGCAACTGGGTTTGGAGTCTTCATTTGGACTGAGTTCCGCAATGAGCAACGACGACGGCCGCAAAGGCAAGTCGGCAAATGGGTTGTTGCGCGCGTTGGTTTCGCGGTTCGTAGTTCTCAGACAATCAAAGTGACAAAGGTGTTGCCGATCCCTGATAGCTGTAGCCGACGTATTTCATCTGCTTCTCCTGGCAAACCCGCGATTCGTGGGTCGTGAATCGTCCTGACGCACACCGCCGGCATCCCCCCGCTGAGCTGCCGCTTCATGGTCCGCTTTGCTCATTGGCAAGCGATCCCGCGAAGATGACAGTCAACCATCGACGACTTGAAGTCGGGATGCTACCCACAGGCCTATGAATCGCCTGCTACTCATCCTGTTCTCGTCTCTGGTATTCACCGGACTGGTTGCCGCACAAGATAAGCAGCAGGACCCACCTGAAATCGCGGTGTTGAAGCGATTCGTTGGCACTTGGGACGTTGCTGTGACGAATACGCCCGTGAGTGGGGAAGCGAGAACTTACAAGGTGGTCTCACACCGTAGCTGGGATGATGTCGGTAACACGGTCCGCTTCGAAGACGAGCAGCCCAACGATCGTCCGCCGCTGCGTCTCTCGTTGCGATACGATCACGAAGTTGGGAACTACCCCTTCGCGGTTGAAGGAAGTGAACAGAACTTTCAGATCGTGGGATCGTGGGATCGAAAGGCCTCTACCATGGAGTTTTCCGGCACGCTTCCGAACGGCGCTGATCTCATGCTGAGTCACCGCTTCGTCTCCCAAGACAAGGCGATCGTCTCCGCCACGATCAAGAATGCGGAAGGTGTCGTCCTCGGGAAGATCGTGTTCCACCAGACGCGACGGAAGTCCGGCGACTAGGCGAGACTTGCTTTCCTCGTTTTCGTTCGGAAGCTGTGCGCATGTCTTTTCCGGCTTATCAGGATCTCCGGGTTCTCTACGGTGATATGCATAATCACTGTGGAATTTCCTACGGGCATGGCTCGTTGGAGGACGCGCTTTCGAACGCTCGGGAACAACTTGATTTTGTTTCCATCACCGGGCATGCGCACTGGCCGGACATGCCGGAGGCCAACGAACGGATTCAGTACATCATCGATTTTCATGAAGAAGGATTTGCCCGTTTGAAACGGGTTTGGCCGGAGATGATGCAGACACTCCGGGAGCGAAATGAGGAAGGCAGTTTTGTGGTCTTTCCTGGGTTCGAAGTTCATTCCTGCGCCAGCGGCGATCGCAACATGCTCTACAAGGATCTCGACGGTGAGATTCTTTACCCGACTGACATTGCGGATCTGCATCGACAATTGCGGGAGTTGAGAGAGCAGGGGAGGGACAGCATCGCGCAGCCCCATCACATTGGGTATCGCACGGGAACGCGTGGAATCGACTGGGGCTCACACGATCCGGAATTTGCGCCCTTCGTCGAGATGCTCTCCATGCATGGGTGCTCGGAG
>JBMYQZ010000630.1:0-3540 GCA_049601855.1 Limisphaerales bacterium
CTTGGTGGCGACGACGAGCGACTTTGGAACGCGGGGAGATCGACCGTCACATCCGCAGTTGTTGGACTGGCTTGCTGGTGAACTGATCCGCAACGACTGGCAGTTGAAATCGGTGCACCGCCTGATCGTGACCAGCAGCGTTTACATGCAAGGAAACGACGTGCTCGAGAAATCCGCCGCGCTGGATCCGGAGAATCTGCTTCTTTGGCGGCGGGTTTCGCGCCGCTTGGAAGCGGAGGCGATTCGCGACGCGCTACTGGCGGTGAGCGGCAAGCTGGATCGCCGAATGTACGGCAAGGGTTCGCTCGATCAAAAGAACGGGCGTCGCAGCGTCTATCTGACGATGAAGCGCAGTCAGCTGATCTCAATCCTTCAGCTATTCGATGCACCTGACGCGATGAGCAGCATTGGGAAACGTGAGGAAAGCACCGTGGCGCCACAGGCGTTGACCATGCTGAACTCGCCGATCATCCGCGAGTGGGCGGTCGCCTTGGCGAAGCAGATTCGACCGGATGACAAGGTGGAGGTGGCAAAGAGTGTGGAGAAGGCCTATCGGCTGGTTCTTGGGCGGGCGCCCCGTGCCGGCGAGTTGAAGCACATGACAGCCTTTGTGAATCAGCGGGGTGATGACGCCAAATTGCGCGCCGTGGGATTCTACGATTTTTGCCACGTGCTCCTGTGCATGAATGAATTTGTCTACGTTGATTGATTTGAAATGAATCACCCCGAAACACAGTATCTCAGTTCTCGCCGCAGTTTTCTTGAGCAGGCGGGGCTCGGCGCCGGTTCGCTTGGATTGGCTGGCCTGTTGGAAAAGACAGGCGTCGTTTCCGGTGCCAACAACAATCCGTTGCAGGCGCGCACCTCAGACTACGGAGCGAAGGCCAAGGCGATCATCTGGCTGTTTCAGACAGGGAGCCCCTCACAGGTCGATACCTTCGACTACAAACCCGAACTCAACAAACGCTCCGGACAGAAGCTCGATGGCGCCGATCCGAAGACCGGATTCTTCACCACCACGGGCAAGTGCCTCGGTTCGCCCTTCGAATTCAAACAACACGGGCAATCCGGCGCCTGGACCTCGGAGATCTTTCCGCAATTGTCCAAACACGTTGACGATATCGCGTTCATTTATTCCTGCTATTCACAGTCGAACAACCACACGCCCGCGATGCTGGAAATGAACTCGGGCATGATCCGGCAGGGACATCCGAGCATGGGGAGCTGGATCAACTACGGTCTGGGTTCCGAGAACGAAAACCTTCCTGCGTACGTCGTCATGCACGGAACCAAACCTCGCGGCGCCGATCCGATCTGGTCGTCCGGGTTCCTGCCCTCGGTTTACCAGGCCACGGCACTGGATCCGCGTAAGGCCGACCCGATCGCGAATCTCGCGCGTCCGAAGGGCATGGATGGCAAACAGCAGCGAGACATGCTTGATGTGCTGCGGGGTGCCAATCAGCAACACGCCAAGACGCGACCTTTTGATCGTGATCTGGTGGCACGACTGGAATCATTTGAGTTGGCCTACCGCATGCAGACGGCGGCGCCTGAGGCCTTTGATGTCAAGCGCGAGCCGGAACGCGTCCGTGAGGCATACGGATTGAACGTGAAGGAATCGGCCGACTACGGAAGGCAGTGTCTGATTGCGCGCCGGCTTATTGAGCGAGGCGTTCGTTTCGTTCAGGTTTTTGCGTCCATGCCAGCGACCGGGCAGCCCAATGATGTTCCGTGGGATGCTCACCGCGATGTGAAGAACAACCATGGCATCTGCGGCCGGGCGGTGGATCAACCCACCTCCGCATTGCTCTCCGATTTGAAACTGCGCGGCATGCTGGACGATACGCTGGTGATTTACGGTGGTGAATTCGGCCGGACCTCCGACGCGCAGGGATCGGGTGGTCGCGACCACAATCCCAACGCTTACACGACCTGGATGGCGGGTGGTGGCGTCAAAGGTGGAACGACGTATGGTGCCTCTGATGAATTTGGTTACAAGTCGGTGGAGAAACGCGTCAACGTTCACGACATTCACGCCACCGTCCTTCACCTCATGGGAATGGATCATGAAAAGCTTACCTACCGTTTCAATGGCCGCGACTTCCGTCTGACCGACGTTGCCGGCAATATCATTCACGACATCCTCGCTTGAACCAGATTATGAAAACCAAGTTCCTTCCTCTTGTCGCCGTTGAGTCTCTTTTCCTTGGTGGTTGCGCTTCAATGGAACGTGCGCCATTGGGAGACGTTCCGCTGCCCGAAATCACGTTGTATGAAAACGATAGCACGGCGCGTGACAAGTATCGTGAAGGGTTCAAGCAGGGTTATTCTGACTATCTGAAAGGGAAAAGTTCCATGAGCACTTCGTATCATTACCGGAGTCCGAATGCCCGCCTGCATGGCTACTCCGATGGCAAACTTGAAGCCCTGCGCTTCGTGAAGAACAACTCGGCTGAGACGGGGGAATCCACCTGTCAGGAAACGTACCATCACGAGAACCAGGGGTGGTTCGACAAATACGGGGACCTCCTTCAATCAGGCCCCGATATCAAGTGGAACGGCTTCCACTGACGGAAGTGAGATTCAGCGTTCTTTGTCGGAATGCCTAACTCGACAGGGCCTTGCAATGGTGGCCCCTCTGTTGCGTGGGCGGTTAGGCCAACGCGCCCGTACAACTGCTGCCAGCACCAGCCGTGCAGGCAAGACAGTGAACACCGGTTTGGATCTCGTTCTCAGCGAGTTGCTCCGGAGTGATGTCCCAAAGATGGAGCGGCTTGCCGTTGCGGATCTGCATCCCGAGCATCTGGTTGAAATCGCAGTCGTAGATTTCACCTAGAAATCCGACACTGATGGTATTCCGGCACATCAGGCCATCGAGGGTGGCGGTGTTGAAGCTGTTCGCCAGCAGATCGAGGTATTCGTCCCATTTCTCCTGCTTGCGGAGGTCTTCCGCAAATCGCGCAATGGGCTGATTGGTGATGGTGAGCAGTCGGTTGAAGGTGATTCCGAATTCCTGTTGGAGCGCCTCCTTGTAGTCGGCTTCGAGTTCGGCCTGGGGACCGGGGAGTTTTGGCCCAACGGGGTTGTAGACCAAATGGAGCGCGTGGGTATCGCCGTAGCCGGCGGCATTCAGCTTCTTCAAGGCAGAGATGCTCTTGTCGAAGACTCCGTTGCCACGTTGTTTGTTGACGTTTTCAGCCGAGTAACAAGGGAGCGAGGCGATTACCTCGACTTCGTGTTTGGCCAGGTATTCCGGAAGGTAGTCGTAGCCTTCTTCCTCGATGATGGTGAGGTTGTTGCGGTCGATGATCTTGGCGCCCACCTCTCGGCCCGTCTCAACGAAATATTTGAAGAATTCGCTGATCTCTGGGGCACCGCCGGTGATATCGACGATCTCGGGACGATGGGCGCGGATCCATTTGCCGATACGTTCGGCCGTGGAAGTATCCATCATCTCGGTGCGCCAGGGAGCGGCGTCAACGTGGCAATGGCGGCAGGCCTGGTTGCATTTTCGGCCGACGTTGATCTGGAGCGTCTGGA
>JBMYQZ010000631.1:0-3534 GCA_049601855.1 Limisphaerales bacterium
CTGACTTGGGATCCTTTTCAATCAGGTTGTAGATCTTGTCCAAGGTCTCGGCACTGACATCGACACCGCTGATGTCGACGATCGGCTCGACATCGGAAGAACCGCGATCAAGACGGCGCTCCTTCATATAGGTGCCCATCATGCGACGCAACTCGGACAGGCCGGCGTTCACCGCGGTGACGCGACTGTTGTAATTGTCGATATCGTCGCGGTCCTGGGTCTTCCAGGCTTCCAAGCCCTCGCGCACGTCTTCGCCCAGCGCGCTCAGGATCTTGGTGAGGTCGCTGAGGTCGATGTTCACTTTCGTCGGTTCAGCGGACTGCTGGGTATCGGCCGATTTCTCAGCCATGCCCTTTTCGAGCGTGGTCTTGATGGCGTCGAGGCCTTCGGTGAAGGTGGTCATCTGGGCAACCACCCGCGCGACCGGATCGTTACCGTCGGTGCTGCCAAGGAGTAGGTCTTCTTGATCTCGGCCCAGCGTTCCTTGTCTTCGTCACGCTGGACACCAATGAGTTCCTTGAACTTTAGGACGTTGGCTTCGGCGCCGGTGGTGAGCGTCTGGGATTCCTGTTCGTAGTGATCGAGGATGAGAGCTTCGACCTCCTCGTCATTCATGATCGGCAGGACCTTTTCGGCCAGGCGATTCATATTGCGATAGGAGCCCTGCATCTTGAACGCAGGTTCGGTTCGATATTCGTCGGCCTGAGCAGCGGAACGGATGTACTCCAGGTTCACCGTCAGGATGACGTCACGGATGCGGAGGAGTTTCCGGAGGACGTTGACGATCTCATCGATCTCCTCCACGGGATAGTTAGACTCGAATTCGACGTGGTCTTTGGAGCCGGTTTCGGCGATTCGAATGAACGCCTGTATGTCCTTCTGGCTCTTGTTGGAAAGTTGCTGGAGGACCGGATTGGAGGTAACGGCGTTTTCCAGGTAGCTCATCTTGAAGGCGTCGGCATGGCCTCCAAGAATGTCACCCAGATTGTAGGTATCGGCACGATTGGCGAGCATGTCCGGGATCTGGAACTTGTCGCCACTCTCGGTGTAAGGGTTGCCGGCCATGACGACCACGACTTTGCGACCACGCAGGTCGTAGGTTCGTGGACGGCCTTTGTAGACACCCTCGATCTTGCGTTGGGCATCGCAGAGAGAAATGAACTTCTGCAACAGCTCGGGGTTGCAGTGCTGGATGTCGTCCAGGTAAAGCATCACATTGTCGCCCATCTCCAAGGCGAGGTTCAACTTCTCCAGTTCTTCGCGGGCAGAAGCGTTGCCAGCTTCGGACGGATCGAGCGAAGTCACGTGATGACCGAGCGCCGGACCATTGATCTTCATGAAGATGATGCCAAGGCGATTGGCGATGTACTCCATGAGCGTGGTCTTGCCGTAGCCCGGGGGCGAGATAAGCAGCAACAGGCCCATCAAGTCCGTGCGCTTGTTCTCACCCGCAGAACCGACCTGCTTCGCCAGATTATCGCCGATCATCGGCAGGTAAACGTCGTCGATCAGGCGATTGCGTACGAAGGAAGTAAGGACTCGTGGCTTGAATTCATCCAGCCGCATGCCCATGCGTGCTTCTTCAATAACATCCTTTTTCACCTCTTGGTAGGACTCAAAGAGCGGCACCGTGGTGGCACAGTAATCCTCCATACGTAAACGATACGCCAGATAATCCAAATCGTATCCCTCACCGCCGATGAGCGGGTGGGAGCCCATCATTTTCGGAATCACAACTTCAGTGGCCTCCGCAATAACAAAGCGCGGATCGAAACTCTCGCAAAGGAAGTTGGCGGCCGTTTCGTCGATGTGAATGTCAGCGCGACCACTGACCCGGGAGAATCCTCGAAGCCAATCACGGATGACACCAAATTCAGCAGCGGGATGCTCGCTTACCTCCTGGCGAGCGAGGTCGAAATCTTCCTGCACGTGCTTTTCCAACAGCGCCTCGGTAAAGGCGGCGTGGGTGTCGGCGGCTTCCTTGCTGATGACGAAGCCTTCGCCGGTACAGAGTTCGTGAAAGAGGTATTCACCGGCTTCGGGCACGAGATCGGCAGAAAACAAATCTTCGGATTCCACAAACCCCTGCAGCAAGGCGCGCAGATCTTCGATGTACTCGTTGTTCACCTCGTCGCCGGGAAACAACTTATTCTTCGCACCGAAGCTCTTGAGCCGGGATGACCAGAGGGACTTGGATTCTTCCGGACAGAACTTGTTCCAATAAACATTCGCACAGGCGCGGGCATTTGGCTGGAAGCGGGCCAGCCCAAGAGAAACATGAATCGCGACAAGTCTTGAGAGAACCGCCGCGCCGTCGTGGTCATGGATGCCTTTCGTATAGGACTCGGAATAACGTGGCCCCATGAACTGGCGAACCGTTTCAAGTTGCTCGTCTTCGCTGGCGGAAGCGAAGTCGGCCAGCGATTTCTCCTCACCGCCCTCGAGCCATTCGAGCATGCGCCACGCGAGGTATTCAGCCCGATAGACCTTCTTATTTTCGGAGACGACGTCCTGCGACCAGACGTCGCTGGTGGCGAGGAAGTTCTCGGCCGTGATTTCCTCAAAGTATTTCGTTCCCGTGAGATGGAGATTCATCTCACCGTCACGGTTGACGATGGTGAGATCAAGCGGCTGGACGTTGACGGAGAACTTGTGTTTGCCGAGCAGGATGATGTTTTCGCCGTCGGCGAAGAGCTCGAGTTTATCCTTAAGCTGGCGGACGGCGTCCTGGTGAACGCTCTTCAGGCGGCCCTGAAGATCGTCGGCCTTGACGGAATCGTCGAGTTCGATGAGTTCCTGGATCGTGCTCCGGATCTTGTCGATCATCAGGTCGGCCGCCATGTAGCCGTTGATGTCGTTGATGGATTTCATTCCATCGACGCGGTGCTTGATGACCTTGAGGATTCGCTCGGCGGAGGTCATCAAGGCGTTGGCCTTCTTGCTGCGCGCCTCGATAAGGTTCAGCTTGCGCGCTTCAAAAGCTTCGTAGACCTCGGTGCGTTTGTCGGCGAGTTCGATGGTGTATTCGTCAAAATCGGCGAAACGGCCTTCCAACTCCTCGAACTGGACCATGACCTTGTTGAGATACTCCTCGCACTTGTCCGGAGAGTCGCAGATGTCCAGGTAGTTGATGACGGCCTGGTTCAGGAGTTTGACCTCGGCGTTGAACTGGGCCGCGCCCTCGACCTCCATCAAGGACTTGATCTTCTTTTTGATGCCGACCTTGACCTGATTCAGGGTCGTGTAGATGTCGGTGATGGCATCAATGATTCGCGTGGTCTCGGTGGCGTCGTCAATCTTGAGATTTGTGACGATGTCGATGAGGAGTTCCAGATCGGCGCCGGTCTTGGCGATGGTCTCCTCAAGATCACGGCCGGTGGCAACCTTGTCGATTTCCTCGATCGCGGCATTGTGTTCGTCAACGCGTTGGCGATAAGGCTCGAGCGACTCGGGTTTGAGCAGAAACTCAACGCAGCCGCGGGAGAGTTTCTCGGTCTCCTCGACAATGATGGTTTCCAGGGCCTCGACCGCCTC
>JBMYQZ010000632.1:0-3533 GCA_049601855.1 Limisphaerales bacterium
GGTTGTGGGCCTGCAGGGCGCGGATGGCAATCTTGGTGCGTGGATCGGGCTCGTAATCCAGCGCGAGTTTGAAGTCGGCTTCGGCCGGCTTGGCGGCACGGGTGAAGTAGTGGCCCTTGGCGCGTTCATAGGCGGCTTCGCCGATCTGCCAGAACGGCCATTGGGCGATGTCCTCGCCGCCGAAGTCGTCGACGATCTGCTTCCACTTGCGTTGGGAGGCGAGAATCTGCATCTGAGCGGTCTTGCGGACGGACTCAAGCGGGATCTGGGCGGCGAGTTCCTCGGCCCGTTTGACATTCTTCAGGCCGATTGCGCAGCGGGTGGCTTGTTGCAAAGCATCGGACTTGCGGAAGTCGCTGATCTTCTTCGCCTTGGTGAGTTCAAGGTAGGCCGGCATTGCCTGGCCCCACTTGCGTCGGCGCATAAGTTGTTCCGCGGCGCGGCCGCCGAGGATGTGATCGGTAACGCTGGGATCGGCGTCAAACTGAAACGAGTTGCCGGCGAAGAAGTGGGCGAACTTCATCGGCTCGTGAAAGCCCTTGGTTCCTGTTGGCGAGAAGGCGGAATGTTCGGAGGCATTCTCGCGAATGCGTTGGCGGCAGACGTTCACGAACCATGGCAGGCTCTTGGTAGGTTTGCGACCGATGATCTGGTGCAGCGGATCGTTCGCGTCCTGCGTGATTGGCAGGCGGATTTCGACGGTCCAGTGGTCGTCGGCGACGTGCGTGGCGACCTCGGCCTTGGACGACCAGTTGAACCATTGACGGCGCGTGGCGCCGCGATCGAGATCCACCAAGGCGCCCGCCGGATTGATCGCGATCTGGTAGTAGCTGTGGGCGTCGCTCGCGATTTCAATCTCGACGCAGTCGCCATACCAGATGGCCTGGTCGCCGTCCTTCTCGGTGGCGATGTTGGGTTTGCCGGTTTCGTCGCAGCGGATGGCGAAATAGAGATTCTGCCCGATCCATTCGGCCTTGAAGCTCGTGCCGTAGGTGGGAAGACGTCCGGTTTCCAACTCGCGGAGACGACCGGTGGAGGCGTTGGGAATCTTTTTCCACGGTCCGTCGTCGAGCTGGCCGTCGATGGTGATCGGTCCACGTCGATCGGCGCCGCTGACCAGTCGCAGGGTCGGAACCGGACCGCGCTTTTGTTCCAGTTGCTTCGCCTTGCTGCGGAGGCTGTTAAGGAAGTTGTCGATCAGTCCGATCCGCTGGGCGTAGATCGAGTCGGGCGTAGCCTTGCTTTTGGCTGATTCGAAAAGTGCCAAGACGTGATTCGCTTTGTCGGATTCCTTCTCCATCGCCCGCCAGTTGTCTTCGCAATAGGAGAAGAAGGCGCGCATCTCCGGGGCAACCGGGCCGTAGAATTTCTCGACATACTCGTCGAACATCTTCGCCGGATCCTTGTCTTTGCCGCCCCAATACATCCGGCCGGTGAAGTAAAGCAGGAAGTGATTGTAGCCGATGGCCTTGTCGCTGAAATCCATCGTGATCCAGATGTCCTCGCCGCGGGACTGGCCTTTCGTCTCGTTGATGCTTTCTCCCAGAACGCGCGGGAAGTAGGCGGGGAGATACCAGCCGCGTCCGGTGAAGGGATAGTTCTCGAAGATCTCGATGGGGCGCTCGGTCTTCTTCTGCCAATCAGCTCGCAGGCGAAGCAGGTCGGCGCGGTCCTCGGTCAAGGGGCGACGGCCGCCGACGATGATCACCTGCACGTTGGGTTCGAGCTGGTCGATGTTGGTGGGCGCTTCGGTGTAGACGCCGTAGGCACAACAGGAGATCCGCTTGTCGGGATGAGTTTTGCGGACTTCGCGGGCAACGCGATTCACGAACTCCCAGACGTAGTTGGACAAGCGACCGCGCGCACCCATTTCCGGAGACTCCTTGCCCTCGCAAAGCTGGCACTGGCAGATCGCGGTGTAGCCGTCAGGCGGCATGATCGAGACGGCGCTCATCTTGAAGTGGTCCAACTGAACGCGGGCAAATCGAACGGCCTCTTGAACCAACTCCTCGTTGGAATAACACAGCTGGTTGTTCTTGGTGTTGGGATGGTTGTGTCGTTTGCCGCCGTAGAGCGCGAACCAGTCAGGGTGATTGTCAAAGGTCCGCTGATTGTCCGTCATGCCATGCAAACCATGAGCTGCCTGGCGGCCGTACGGCTGGCGAACCCCAAGGCGAAATCCCCACATCATTGCATCACGGCCGTAGACCGCCGTTCGAAAATTCAGAATGCGCATCGGGAAATCCGGCCGAACGGTTTTGTCCATCTGAGGCAAGGCAATTGATTTCAACTTCGGCAACACCTCGCCGATCTCGCCCGGCATGTACCAACGCACGCCGAGATCGCGCAGGAAGCCGCAGACGGCATTGAAAGAACCGCGTTCGTCGTAGGTCCACACGTTGACATTGCCGTCCTTGTCCGTCTTCTCCTCACGTTCGGAACCGAAGAGTGTATTGCGTCCCGAGTAGTGCTTGTGCAACTGGCTGTGCATGTAGCCCCACTGCGAACCGGTGATCTTGTCCCATGCGGCCTGCATTCGACCGCTGGCAATGTCGGCATTGCTGCGCGGCCAGGGCTCGATCGGAGTGAAGTTCGAGTCCTGTCCAATCAACACCAGCCATTCCTTGCCGGAAACAATCCGATACGCGCCGTATTTCAGCCCTTCGTCGGTGATCCCCAGTCGGTCGGTGTGTGAACTGCGCCCGACGTAGATCTTGATCGGCAGACCGGTCAGTTGTGAACCGATGTTCAATTTGGCACCGGTGATCTTCTCGACGTAAACCTGCAGGTCTCGCGCCGCGAGGTCCACCGTGCGCGGCGGATTCTCCGCGATAACGATTTCGGCCTGCGCTCGACCGTTTTCAACGATGTTCGCCGCGGGAAGCAGGGTAGCGTTCAACAACAAGGACAGGACCAAGAGTGCTTTCACATCGTGAAGATTGCGCGCCGATTTCCAAGATGCCAGTGCAGAGTCGGGCAGCGGCTTGGCTGTTTGCGTCTCACGTAGTAGGAACGTGCCATGCGATTGATCTTGGTGGACCGGGACAAGGAAGGGACCGATGTGCTGCGGTGGCAGTTCCGGGAGCATCCGAAAGTAGAGGTGGTCTGTGGACGGTTCGAGGATTTGCCATTCTTCGATTGTGTGGTGACGGCCGGGAATTCTTTCGGGCTGATGGACGCCGGTATCGATCTCGCGGTGGTGAAGTTCTTTGGAACGCACCTGATGGAGCGCATCCAGAAACGGATTCTTGAGGATCACCTTGGTGAGCAACCGGTGGGCACCTGCCTGATTATGCCCACCGAACTCGATGCCCGTCCTTATGTGGCGCACGCGCCGACCATGCGGATCCCGATGAACATCCAGGGGACGGATAACGTGTATCTCGCGATGTGGGCGGCCTTCACGGCGGTGCACCGGCACAACCAGTCGGAATCGCGCCAGATTGAAACCTTGGCCTGTCCGGCGCTTGGAACTGGAACCGGCGGAATGGACAAGGTGGAAGCCTCTCTCCAGATGCGTCTGGCCTACGAAC
>JBMYQZ010000633.1:0-3523 GCA_049601855.1 Limisphaerales bacterium
GCAATAGAAAATGAAACTCAGTGCCTCCGAGGGCCTTTCCGGTTTCAATACCCGCTGAATTCGATAGGGCCGGTTCAATTCGCGGGACACTCCGCTACTGCGAAACGGATCGATCAGTTGATCATCAAGAAACAACTGACGGCCCGATCCAATCTCGATCGTCCCCCCGCCAACTGCCCGACCGACCAGCGGAATGGCAGCCGCGGCAATTCCGGTCTGCAGAAATTGGCGACGGTTGCTCACTTCTTGGGAGCCGTTGCCTTATATTTCTTCAGCAGCTCCCGCTGTTTTTCCAACACCTTCTTAAATTCCTCGCTGCCACGCTTCAGTTTCGCCTTCTTCGCAGCGAGAGCTTTGATCTCAAGCGCCAAGGCCCGGCGGTCCGCCAATGCCTTCTGCGCCTCGGTATCGATCTTCTGCTCAACATCATCCCAATCGTCCGAGCGAAACACGGAGGCCGGCAACCCTTCGCTGTTGATCAGATTGGCACCTTCAGGATTCGCGGCCCAGGCGTATCGCACCGCAATGGGCTTGCGAACCTTCCTACTGCGGACGCTGACTGTGTCTTTGCCAACCACCTTGGCCTCCGCCCAATGCCAGACCTTGTCTTCGCCCGCAATTTCGAATCGTTCCAAGGCACCTCCTCGGCTGTACAGCCCAGTGCCGGCGTGTTCAAAACGCACGTCGATCGCATTCTCTTTGATCTTGATCGAGCGGTAGAGAGGACCGGAATAGACGATCTCTTTTCCGTAATCCTTGGCCAATGCCCAGAACGCCAGACGTTCGCCGACATCATGTTTATTCTTGGGATGGATGTCTTTGGCTTCCCCGGTGTCGTTGATGATCGCCATCCCGGTCTTCGGTGTGGTTTTCAAAACCAAGCGCATCCGTTCCTGCAACAAGGGCCAGGGATCGTTGTTGCCCGGTTCGGTGGACGGATCGCGGAAATTGGCCAGCTGCACGTAGTAGAAAGAGAAATCATCCTGCCAACGACTCCGCCAGTCGTTGATCAAAAGCGGCAGGGTCTGATCGTAGGGCACGGCGCCGACCTTGGCGTTGGCTTCGCCCTGATACCAGATCGCTCCCTGGATGGTGTAGCCGACAAACGGATGGATCATGGAGTTGAACAACACGCCGGGTTTGCCCTCGGTATCGAGCGGACGCTTGGGAACGGCCGGTTTCCTCGGACGCCGCTTGCGCTCATTGGTCGGCGTTTCGTTCCACTTCTTGACCGCTGCCTTCCAAGTCTCCGTCCGCTTCTCGTGAGCAACCATGGCCCGCGCCGGATCGTAGGTCTTCTCAGCCGCAACAACGGCGTCCACGAGTTTCTTGGTGCCCGCCAAGGTGTTGAGTGCCTTGCGGCTGGTAAAGGTCTCCACCGGCTTGCCGCCCCAGGCTGATTTGATCACACCGATCGGAATTCCCAGTTCCTGATGCAGTTTCCGCGCAAAGAAAAACGCAACCGCCGAGTAGTTCGGGATGGTCCGTGGACTGCACAGGGACCATTCGCCCTCGATGTTGTCCTGTGGCTCAATCGCGGTCACCGTCGGCGCATTGAAGAAGCGAATGAGCGGATAGTTCGCCGCGCTGATCAATTCTTCGTATGCGGGAACGCGGCCCATGGTGAAAACCATGTTGGACTGGCCCGAGGCCAACCAGACTTCGCCCACCAGCACGTCCTTGAGCGCAATCGTTTTGCCACTGGAGGAAATCTTCAGCGTCGCCCCTTTGGCATCCGCCTTGCCCGTCTTGAGCTTCGCACGCCATCGCCCCTTGTCATTGGCCGTCACGACACTGGTTTCCCCTTTGAACGAGATCGTGACCTTGGCGCCGGACTTGGCCTTTCCCCAAATGGAGACAGCTGCTTCGCGCTGGATCACCATGTGGTCGGAAAAGAAGTGGGGAACGGACAGCTCTGCCAATGCGGCAACCGGAGCGAATACGCTGACAATAAAAGCGAGCGATAAGATGCGAATCATGGGAACGCAGTTATCCAGTGAAGGCGCTCCAATTTCAAGCTTCCGCTAGGGACGCTTTCGGTCCCGCTCCACTTCCCATGCCCAATCCTTGAGCGTGTTCAGAAGACGCCGACTGAGATCAGCTTTCTGTTTGGCAAGATCAGTGGATTCTCCCGGATCATTGCCCAGATGGTAGAGTCGCGGAGCGGCGGTGGAAGGCTGTTTCGGAATGTTACGGGTGATGTAGGGGCGAACGAGTTTCCAGTCCCCTTCACGAATCGCCGCGTTGTGACTGTAACGCGGTGTCTTCCGGTTCCATTGCCAAAAACGCTGTCGCGGAAGTTGCTGCATCGGCCAGCGCTCGGAAAGCAGCCCCGCAAAGCTCCGACCGTCAAACGGCTTGTCATCCGGCGAAGACTTGAGACCGCAGATCTCCATCAGAGTCGGAACGAAATCGACAAAATGAACGACCTCACCGCGCTTCGCCGGGCCGAATTGTTCTTTCCAACGAACCATCAGCGGGACGTGAATCCCACCCTCGTTGACTCTGTATTTGGTCCCGCGATTGTCACCATTGAAACGATCACCGACGAGCGGATCAGGCCCGTTGTCACTGGCGAAAATCACCATGGTCTTTTCAGACAAGCCCAATCGATCAACTTCATGCAGCAACTCGCCAACCCCCCGATCCATCGCCTCGATCATCGCGTAGACAATCGCCGTCTTTTCCGGCAGGCCCTTACCGCGATAGTGCGCAATGAGCTCTTCCGGAGCGCTCAGGGGGCGATGCGGGGCGTAATGCGCGAGGTGAGGGAAGAACGGTTTCGCTCGATGCCGCCGTACGAAGTCGATCGCGTGACGTGTAAACTCGTCGGTGAGATGGGGGCCGTCGAATTCATGAATCTCGCCCTGCAGATTGAGGCGGTATTGGAAGTAGGTCTTGATGTCCAAGCTGTCCTTGAAACCCACAAACTCATCGAACCCCCGTTTCAACGGATGGTATTCCTTGCCCGGTCCGGAATGCCATTTACCGACCAATCCGGTCGCGTAGCCACCCGCCTTGAAACGATCCGCAATCGTTGTTTCATCCAGGCGCAGGCGGGTCAACTCCGGGAACTTGATCTGATTCAACGTCACCGATCCTGTCCGGTGCGGATAGCGTCCCGTGAACAGGGCCGCTCGCGACGGCGCGCAGACCGGTGAACCGGCGTAGGCCTGCTCGAAGTAGACGCTCTCGGCGACCAGACGATCGAGGCTCGGAGTCCGTGATATTCCTCCGTTGAAGCAGGACAGGTCTCCGATCGCCAGATCGTCGGCGAGGATGAGGATGACATTCGGAGGCCCTGCCGCCGCGCAGAGGAATCCAGTTACGAGCCAGAGGCTCAACAGTCTCGTCAATTTCACTTCAACGAGTAAATCGCGACGCCGTCCGTTCGGCAATCGTCATCGCCGCCGGAATCAAGGTCATCACCACGATCGCCGAAACAATCGTTCCCATCCCCAGAGCAATCGCCATCGGTACCAGAAACTGTGCCTGGATGCTGGTCTCAAACATCATCGGAGCC
>JBMYQZ010000634.1:0-3518 GCA_049601855.1 Limisphaerales bacterium
TTCTTGATCATGTCATCAAAACCGACGAAGTCCGCACCAGCTTCGCGAGCGGCGTCGGCAGTCGGGCCTTCTTTTGCGAAGACGACAACCTTCACGTCCTTACCGCTGCCGTGCGGCAGGGGGACGGTGCCACGAACCATCTGGTCCGATTGACGAGGGTCGACTCCGAGGCGGAAAGAGACTTCCACGGTCTCGTCGAACTTTGCCTTCGGCATCTTGCCAAGGGTTTCGACGGCTTCTTTGAGCTCGTACTTCTTGTCTTCTTCGACCAGTTCGAGCGCTTGTTTGAATCTTTTGCTAGGCATTATTTTGTGCGGTGCTGGCGAACCTTCAGGCCCTCCCGCGTATCAGGTTTAGTTTTCTACTTCGATGCCCATGCTGCGGGCAGTTCCTTCAATGATCCGGAAAGCGGCTTCTTCGTCGGAGGCATTAAGGTCTTCCATCTTCGTCTTCACGATTTCCATGACCTGTTTCCGATTCACCTTGCCGACCTTGTCCTTGTTCGGAGTGCCCGAACCGGAGGCAATGCCGGCAGCCTTCTTCAAGAGTGTCGCCGCGGGCGGCGACTTCATGATGAAAGTGAAACTCTTGTCTTGGTAAACCGTGATCACGACAGGGATTACCAATCCTGCCTTATCCTTGGTCTTGGCGTTGAACTCCTTGCAGAAGCCCATGATGTTGACGCCCTGTTGACCAAGGGCCGGTCCGACGGGAGGCGCGGGATTGGCCTGACCGCCAGGGATTTGAAGTTTGATCTGTCCAGTTGCTTTCTTAGCCATTTTCCAAATTCAGTTTGCGGCTCAGGATTTCTCCACCTGCCAGTATTCGAGTTCCACGGGTGTCTTCCGACCGAAAATGTCCACGGTGATCTTGAGCTTGCCGCGCTCCGGATCGATCTCCTCGATCACACCGCTGAAGTTGAGGAAGGGGCCGTCGTTGATCTTGACGGTCTCGCCAACCTCGAAATTGACGCGCGGACGTTCGACGTCTTCGGAGTCGGCGATCTGCTCCTTGATCTGGTCGATCTCCGCGGTATCCAATGGGATCGGGCGCTCACCACCGACAAATCCAATGATCCCCTGCGTGTCCTTGATGAAGTACCAAGGCTTTTCAAGGATCCGCATATTTGCGTCGAGCAGAGCGATGTGAATGTAAACGTAGCCAGGATGAAGTTTACGCTGCGAAACCGTCTTTTTCTGGTTGCGCACTTCCACGACTTTTTCCATCGGGACGAGCACTTCCTGTATGTAGTTCTGCATCTCTTCCGCCTTGAGGCGTTTGAGAATGCTGTCGCGCACCTTCATCTCCTGACCGGAGAGGGTGTGCAGGGCGAACCACATTGGCTTCGATGTTACTTCTTCGCTCATGCCGATTTATTTCCGCACCAGATCCATCAACCCCTGCAGGCCCGAGCCGGCGACAAAATCAACCACGCCCGTGCCGATGCCGATGGCAACCACGGACATCATCACGAGCACTGTCGCACCCTTGAGCTCGTCCTTGGTCGGCCAATTGCACTTGCGCAGCTCCACCTTGGTCTCACCTACGTAGGCAGCCATGCGCAGCAGGTGGCCTTTCTTCCATGTCCAGAAGAAGACCAAGGCAGCGATACCGATCAGTATGTATTGGAACGTGCTCACGTTATTAATTCTTTTCAGTTTTCTGGCGGAGGGGGAGGGATTCGAACCCCCGTTCCGGTTTCCCGGAAAGCGGTTTTCAAGACCGCCGCATTCGACCACTCTGCCACCCCTCCGCGACAAATTGGGTGGCAGGGCGGGAGGGACTCGAACCCCCAACCGACGGTTTTGGAAACCGCAACTCTAGCCAATTGAGCTACCGCCCTAACCAAAGGCTTCAATCAATCCCGAAGAGACGGAAAAGGGAGGCGGGCGAAAACCCGCACTCCCCAGAGTCTCTTCGCCGAGGACTTATTCCAGCACGTCGCTCACTCGACCGGCACCGATCGTGCGGCCACCTTCGCGAATCGCGAAGCGCTGGCCTTTCTCCATGGCGACTGGAGCGATCAGCTCGACACCCACGGAAACATTGTCACCGGGCATCACCATCTCAGTGCCTTCCGGCAGGTCGATCGTTCCGGTCACGTCCGTGGTACGGAAATAAAACTGCGGGCGATAGTTGGAGAAGAAGGGCGTATGACGGCCACCTTCATCCTTGCTCAACACGTAAAGCTCAGCTTTGAACTTGGTGTGAGGAGTAATGGATCCGGGCTTGGCAAGAACCATGCCGCGCTCCACGTCTTCCTTCTTGATTCCACGAAGAAGCACACCGACGTTGTCACCGGCTTGAGCAGAATCAAGCAGCTTGCGGAACATCTCAATGTCCGTGGCTGTCGTCTTACGGGTGTCCCTGAGACCAACGATCTCGACTTCTTCCATCTTCTTGAGCACACCGCGCTCAACCCGGCCGGTCAGCACCGTGCCACGACCTTCAATGTTGAAGACGTCTTCCACGCACATCAGGAAGGGCTGATCAACGTCGCGCGGAGGCAACGGCACGTGCTCATCAATCGCATTGAGGAGCTCTTGAATGGCGTCCTCACCCTTTTCAGCCGTGCCTTCGAGCGCGGCGGTGGCACTGCCACGGATAACCGGGATGTCATCACCGGGAAATTCATACTTGCTGAGGAGATCGCGAACTTCCATTTCGACGAGGTCGAGGAGTTCGTCATCGTCCACCAGGTCGACTTTGTTCATGAACACCACGATGGCCGGTACGCCAACCTGACGAGCAAGGAGGATGTGCTCGCGAGTCTGGGGCATCGGGCCGTTGGCGGCGTCCACCACGAGGATCGCACCGTCCATCTGCGCAGCACCGGTGATCATGTTTTTCACATAGTCAGCGTGCCCGGGGCAGTCGACGTGGGCGTAGTGGCGGGCCTCACTGGAGTATTCAACGTGCGACGCAGCAATGGTCACAGTCTTGGAGTCGTCACGCACGGTACCACCTTTGGTAATATCCGCATAAGAGATGGGGGGAGCCAGATCCTTGCGCGCCTGGGTGGCCACGATTGCAGCCGTCAGGGTTGATTTACCGTGATCAACGTGGCCGATGGTGCCGACGTTCACGTGAGGTTTGGTCCGTTCAAACGCTTCTTTTGCCATTTCTCTGTATCTGTCTTAGTTAGTTGTTATCTACGTTTTGGTCCGGCTGGTAAGACCGGAAATGGAGCCCATGACCAGGATTGAACTGGTGACCTCATCCTTACCAAGGATGTGCTCTACCAACTGAGCTACATGGGCATCCGCGCTGGGCCCGTTCACTCTAGCCCCGTTCGAAGCGCCAAAAAACCACTTGCCTCCCTGTCAATCTGTAAGTAACTGGGAGCCAATGGCTTAGCGATCCTCACACGCCCCAAAAGGGAAGGCAATCTAGTTGCGCTCACCCTCCCCGTCAACGCTTTTTTTTGGTTTTTCCCAAAAAAATGCCTTACGCCGGTTTCTTGATGTTCACCCAGGCGTGCACATGGGGGTCGCCCCGGAAAAACCACAGGCAGTTCG
>JBMYQZ010000635.1:0-3508 GCA_049601855.1 Limisphaerales bacterium
AAGAGAAGATCGAGTTCCCCGTGATCCTGAAACCGGACTGCGGCAACCGCGGTAGTGGCGTCAAGGTGATCCACAACGACGAGGAGGTGACGTCGTATTTCGGGGAGATCGATGCGCCAGTGATCATGCAACAGTTCGTGCCCGGGCCGCGGGAGGCGGGCGTTTTCTACTACCGCTATCCGAATCAGGATAAGGGGCAGTTGTTTGCCATAACGGAGAAGGTGTTCCCCAAGGTGACCGGCGATGGCAAGAAGACCTTGGAGGAGCTTATCTGGTCCGATGAACGCGCCTACATTATTGCCGACAAATACTGTGGGCGCTTCAAGAATGATCTTCAGAAGGTCGTAGCGGAGGGCGAGGACTGGCAGTTGGTCAATGCGGGTAATCACGCGCAGGGATGTATCTTTTACGATGGCTGGCCCTTGGCGACGCCGGAGCTGACCGATTGCATGGACAAGATTGCGAAGGGGCTGAACGAGTTTTACTTCGGTCGTTTCGATATCCGTTACGAAAAGGACGAAGACCTGAAAGCGGGGCGCGATTTCAAGATCCTGGAGATTAACGGTTTCGCCTCGGAAGCGACCTCAATCTACGACCCGAAGTATTCGGTGATTCACGCTTATAAGACCTTGTTCCGGCAATGGGACATCGTCTTCAAGATCGGGGCGGAGAATCGCCGAAGGAAATGCCAGACGCCGACCTTTGGGCAGCTTTGGGCGCGGGCCCAGAGTTACCGAAAGCAGAAGGCGACTCATCCCGCGGCGGATTGAGCTTCTGTCAGTTTCCCATCACGGAGGCGCAGCTTTCTTGTTCCCAATTCGGCCACATCAGGATTGTGGGTGATCAGGATGATGGTCAGGCCATCGGCATGCAGTTGAGTGAACACGTCCATGATGTTGCGGCCGACAGCGGTGTCGAGATTGCCGGTGGGTTCATCGGCAAGAATGACGTCCGGACGCTTGACCATGGCGCGGGCGATGGCGACGCGTTGTTGTTCACCGCCGGATAACTGACCGGGGCGATGCCCGGTGCGTTCACCGAGTCCGACTTTGCCAAGGGCCTCCTTCGCCTGGGCCTCAGCATTGGCTTCTCCGGCATACATCAAAGGGAGCGAGACATTTTCAATGGCGGTTTCGCGCTGGAGCAGGTTGAAGGATTGGAAGACAAAGCCGATGCGTTTGTTGCGGGTAAGGGCGAGTTCCTGATCGGTGTATTGATTGGTGTCCTGACCGTCGAAGAGGTAGCGACCTTCGCTGGGGTGGTCGAGGCAGCCAAGGATGTGGAGCAGGGTGGATTTACCAGATCCACTGGGTCCCATGATGGTGACAAATTCGCCACGTGCAACCGCGAGGTTGATGTCGTGCAGGGCGTGGACCTTCAAGATGCCGTCCTGATAGATCTTGTTGATGCCTTCAAGTTGGAGGAGATTGCTCATGGTTGGCGGAGGACTTCGACGGGATCAAGCGAGGCGGCCCGATACGCGGGAATGACGGTTGCAAGCGCACCGATGATCACTCCGAGACCCAGCGTGAGGGCCATTTCGGAAGGAAGGAAGGTTGGCGTCCAGGAAAGGTAGCGGGTTTCGAGCACGTGTCCGGCAAAGTGGGCGAGACCAATCGCCATCGTTCCGGCTACCGCACTGAGTAAGACGTTTTCCAGCAGGAGTTGAGTAACGATCTGCGAGCGGAGGGCGCCTTCCGTTCGGCGAATGGCGAGCTCGCGATAACGTTCACGTATGGCGACCAAGGAAATGGTCAGGATCATGACGCCGGTTACGAAGAGCACGATGATCCAGAGCATGCTGGCTACTTGCGTGGTCAGATCCGCGCCCCGGAGGACATTGTTGACCCAATCTTTGCGAGCCCAGGCAACGTTGGGGAGTTGCCGATTCTTCAGTTCCGTCTGTATTTGCCTGGCCACCTTCTTGGCGTCGGAACCTTCTGGCACCTTGATTACGGCACCGTGGACGGGTTCGTGGTCTTCGGTGAATTCGCCGTTTACATAGATGCTCTTGAACTCGATCACCCGGTTGATGGTTGAGCGGGCGGCGCCGGCGAAATCGAGTTCGTCGAACTTCTTGCGAATGGCAAAAGGATCCTTCAGGACGCCGACTACGCGGTAGACCGTGATCGCGCCTTGGATACTCATGTAGATGTCTTTACCGACAGCGGATTCGCTCGGGAAGATGCGCTCCGCAACCTGCTCATCAAGCACACAGGAATCGAAGTTGCCCGGTTCGAGGAATTTCCCCTCCACCAGTTCCAGGGGAGCTATGCCACCCCAAGCCGAGGTGGTGCTGAGCAGGAGAAAGTCGCCCGTGTTCTGATTCTCGAGATTCACTCCATTGGCCATCTCGACGCGAAAGGGCGCGATCTCGCCACCTGACATCTGGTGCATCCATTTGAGGTCTTCATTCATCAGGGGACTCAGCAGCAGGTTCTCCATGTTGGGGACCATCTGGATGTTGACCACGTCGAGTCCGACGCGCTTGAGATCCTGAAACATCTGCGCCTTGATGCCGGAAAGGACAGTCATGATCGTCATCGTGCCGGACAGGGAGACGGTCAGCACCACCAACAGCAGGAAGGTCTGTAACGGGCGACGGCTGAGTCCCCGCTTGGCGAAGGTGACGACTGAAGCGAAGTTACTCATGACGGAGCACCTCCACGGGATCGAGTTTCATCGCGCGCCAAGCCGGGAGCAAACCGCCGATCAGGCCGATGACCGTGACGACACTCACCATGACGACAGATTCGACCGGGGGAAATGCCCAGGTAACGGCGCCGAGCGGTTCAATCCATACGCGTATGGCGGCGAGCGCCATACCTGTGGGAACGCCGAGGATTCCACCGACCGTGCAAATTGTTCCCGTCTCGATGACGAATTGCAGGCCGACATGCCAGCGTCGGGCGCCTTCCACACGCCGAATCGCGATTTCGCGGGAGCGCTCGACGACGGACAAGACCATGAGGATGCAGACCACACAAGTGCCGGTCATCACACAAAGAAAGAAGACTGCCCGATTGAGTTCCTTGAAGGTGTCGAGGGTCTGGCGGTAGAGGAAGGGGAGGATGGCGTTGGTGTAGATGACCGGTTGTCGACCGAAGGAGATGAGGTCGGAGCGAAGTTGATCGCGGAGATCAAGGACCACTTTGGGTTCGGCTCGCATCTCGATCAACACCGGTTGAAGGCCCGGTTTCGTGGTGTATGGAACCATGATACAGGTGGCCTCGTTGAGTTCCTCCGCCGGCCCGCTGCGAATGGCACCAAGGTTTCGTTGCAGGCCGCGAATGAAATCGCTCATCACGTGGCCGTCCTGATAGCCGAATTCATCGAGATCGCTTGCCGTGCCACCGTCAGTGACGCCGATGATCTTGAACTCCTCGCGGTCGATGGTGATCGATTTGCCGACCGGGTCGTCAAAGGCGAGGACATCGTGGGTGACATTCAGATCAACGACGCAGACCCGTTCTGCCCGGTTGATTTCCTCGGCAGTGAAGAAGCGTCC
>JBMYQZ010000636.1:0-3502 GCA_049601855.1 Limisphaerales bacterium
ACGGCAATCCGACCTGGTCTTTCTACTACCGCAACCTGGTCAAGGCCTTCAGCGATCGTTATCGCTGCATTGTTCCGGATCACATCGGCTGCGGCTATTCCGACAAACCGCGGGCCAAGGATTATCCCTACACTCTCGCCCAACGCGTTGCCGACCTTGAAGCACTGCTCGATCATCTGAATGTTGGCAACAACATCACCCTCATCGTCCACGACTGGGGTGGCATGATTGGGATGACTTACGCCCATCTTCATCCGAAGAAAATCAAACGCCTCGTCATTCTCAATACCGGTGCCTTTCACCTGCCGAAGAGCAAAGGTTTTCCGTTTTCCCTCTGGGCCTGTCGCACACCACTTGGTCCTGTCCTGGTGCGCGGTTTCAACGCCTTCTGCCGCGCCGCGACCGCCTGGTGCTCAACGAGAAAGCAACTCACTCCAGATATCGAAGACGGCTATTTGCTCCCCTACGACCGTTGGGAAGACCGAGTCGCCGTTCTGCGTTTCGTTCAGGATATTCCCTTGAAGCGAAGTGATCCCGGTTACGACCTCATCAGCGACGTCGAAGATAATCTCGAACAATTCCGCAAGGTCCCCACCGTCATCTGCTGGGGGGACAAAGACTTCGTCTTCGACCAACACTTCCTGGATATCTGGAAACAGAAACTCCCGGAAGCCCCTGTTCATCAATGGACCGATTCCGGGCACTACATCCTCGAAGACCGTGGCGAAGAAATCATTGAGATCGTCGATCAATTTCTGAACGACAATCCAATCAAGAAGACGCGAAAGAAGTAGTCTTCCCATGAGCGACCCTTCGGTCAACATCGCCTCCCACCTCCCCGCGATGGCGCGCCACCAACCGCACCGACAGGCGGTCGTTTTCCCCGAAGGCCGTGACGCCAGTAATCGCGTCAGCTACACCCACTTCACTTTCCGCCAACTCGACGACGAGAGCGACCGCATCGCCGCCGGCCTCAACGGCTACGGGATCACCCGCGGTGTGCGCACCGTGTTGATGGTCACTCCCAGCCTCGACTTCTTCGCCCTCACTTTCGCCCTCTTCAAAATCGGCGCAGTCCCCGTCTTGGTCGATCCGGGCATGGGCGTGAAGAATCTCGGCAAATGCCTCGCGGAAGCCGAACCCGAGGCCTTCATCGGCATCCCCAAAGCCCACATCGGAAGAATCCTCCTTCGCTGGAGTCGCAGCACAATCAAGTGCCTCGTGACCGTCGGCCGACGAGCCGTCTGGGGCGGACAAACCTTGGCAGCCCTTCGCGCCCGCGTCCCCAAGAATCACGGCTTCCAAATGGCGGACACCCAGCCCGAGGAAACCGCCGCCATTCTTTTCACCAGCGGCAGCACCGGCGTCCCCAAGGGTGTCCTTTACACCCACGGCATCTTCGACGACCAGGTCAAGAAGTTGAAAGCCGTGTACGGCATCCAACCTGGCGAAGTCGATCTCCCAACTTTCCCACTATTCGCCCTCTTTGCCCCGGCCTTGGGCATGACCGCCATTGTCCCGGACATGGACTTCACGCGTCCGGCCCAGGTCGACCCGCGCAAGATAGCCGAAGCCATCGAAGACTTCGGAGTCACCCAGATGTTCGGCTCTCCCGCCCTCATCAATCGCGTCGGCCGCTACGGCGTCGAACACGGCTTCAAATTCCCGAGTCTCAAGCGAGTCATCTCCGCCGGTGCCCCCGTCCCCGCTGCGGTCCTTGAACGCTTCAGCCGACTGCTTCCCAAAGACACCCAGATCTTCACCCCCTACGGCGCGACTGAATCCCTCCCCGTCGCCTCCATTGGCAGCCACGAAATCCTCCGCGAAACCACTGAGCAAACCAACCGTGGCGCCGGCGTCTGTGTCGGCAAACCCGTTGAGGGCATCAACCTCAAGATCATCAAGATCACCGATGATCCCATCGCCGAATGGACCGATGACCTCGAACTCCCCAACGGCGAGATCGGCGAAATCACCGTCCAAGGCACCAACGTCACTCGAGAATACTTCAACCGAGAGTCATCCACCAAACTCGCCAAGATCGGTGATCCGAAGAACGACAACTTCTACCACCGCATGGGCGACGTCGGCTACATGGACGATCAAGGCCGCGTCTGGATGTGCGGCCGCAAATCCCACCGCGTCTTCACCAAGGAAGGCACCCTCTTCACCATCCCTTGCGAAGCCATCTTCAACACCCACCCAAACGTGTTTCGCACTGCCTTGGTCTGCGCAAACGAACAGCCCGTCCTCTGCGTCGAGCTGGAAGCCGATGCCCAAAATGAAGACCAAGCAAAGCTCAAGAACGAGCTGCTGGAAATCGGTTCGCAGCACGACCTGACAAAACCGATCGAGCGCATTCTCTTCCATCCTGCCTTCCCCGTGGACATTCGTCACAACGCAAAGATCTTCCGCGAAAAACTGACGCTCTGGGCACGGAGAGTTTGAAGCCCCCTCACTCTCACTCGTATCCAAGACGATTGGCACGATTTACGCACACCGCTAAAATGACAATTGGGTATGACAGTCGCGCAAGAGCTGACGGGGGAAAGAAAGTCACAGAATCTCACTGTGAATCAGGTAGCCCGCGCCACACGGATCAGTCCCAGCCTGATCACAGCGATCGAATCTGAAGATTACGGACGCTTTTCGGCAGCCTTCTATGCCCGTGGATGTGTTCGACTTCTCGCACGGCACTACGGACTGGACCATCGGCGGCTCAAGAGACAGTTCATGAAGGAACTGCCCAGCAATCCTCCCTGGAAACCTAATTCGTCACGAACCGACACGAGTCCTGACGAAATGGATTCGTGGTGTGTTTGGGTCGCCTGCATGAGGCTCGATGGGCTAGCTCCTTGGCTGGTTCTCGTAGGGCTTTTGGCGTGCCTCTTGGGGGCGTATTCGCTGGGGCATGCGCATGGCGTGAAAGCAGCGGTGTACTTTGAGAGCGACACACCTCTTCAACTTGAAAGCAGCCAGCGTGAATTGGCTCAGAACAACTTCAGACAGTGATCTGACGCAAGTTTGCTACTACTTGGTTGCGACTTTTTTACCGCCGACGGGCGGAACAAATTCCTTGATCAGTTTGCCATCTTTGCCGTTCCAGGCACGGAGGACGCCGTCTTGGCCGCCGGCGATGACGATCGTCGAATCGGGGGTGGTAGCGACGGCGTTGACGAAGTCTTTGGCTCCGGTGAAGGAGCGTTTGTTGCGGCCGCGTTCGTCGAGGAAGCGGACGTAGGCTTGGGCGGTGCCGACGAGGAATTGGGCGTCGTAGCCGGTAAATTGAAGGGAGGTAATTTCCTTCGTATATCCCTTGATCGTGTACTGGGCTTCGCCGGTGACGAGGTTCCAGACCTTGACGATTCCGTCAGCGCCAGCGCTGAGGAGGGTCCGCATGTCGGGCTTGAGGTCGACATCCATTACGTGGTGGGTGTGACCTTCAAACGAGCGAACGAACGAACCATCTGCAACTTTGAATACCTTGACGAAACGGTCGGCG
>JBMYQZ010000637.1:0-3478 GCA_049601855.1 Limisphaerales bacterium
TGGATTGAAACCACGGGACCTGATCCTGGAAGTTGATGGCAAGGCGATCGACAATGCCGGCTACTATCGCGATGAGGAACTCGGCCTTCAGATCCTCGAGAATCTTTCCACGCGCGGGAAACTCGCGGGCGACATTCTGAAGTTCAAGGTCTGGCGCAACGGCAAGGCCATTGATGTTGACTACAAGCTTCCGGCCGTCGACTACGGCCACAAGCTTGTCCCCACCGCCACCTACGGTCGTGATCCGGAATACCTGGTCGTCGGTGGTTTGTTGTTTCAACCACTCACCGTCCCGTTGCTGGAAATCTACGGAGAAAGTTGGCAGAGTCGTGCTCCTTATCAACTGACCAGTCGGGTGGATAATTCACCCTCGGCGAAACGCAGCGGCTTGGTCGTCTGCACGATGGTGATACCCGATCCCTTCAACCTCGGTTACCAAGACCTTCGTTTCGTAGTGCTCGATAAAGTGAACGGTCAAAGCATCAGTGATCTCGGTGACATTCGTGAAGCGCTGAAGAATCCCGAGGATGGTTTCCACAACATCAGCTTCACGAAAGGCTCCCGCGTGGAAAACATCGTGCTTGATGCGGCCAAGGAACCGGCGGCCACCGCGAAGATCCTGCGTCACTATCGCATTCCCGCGCCGACCTTCTTTGACCTGAAGGCGGGCGGCTGAGCCTGTGTCGACCGGGGACAAGCTGATTGTCTGGATCGCCAAGGGCTTCGGCTCCGGGTGCGTTCCGAAGGGGCCGGGAACCGTCGGCTCCGTGGTGGGGATCGGCTGGTTTGCGTTGCTCCTTCTGTGCCCGAATTTCTTGTGGTACAGCGTGGGAACGGTAGCCGGAATTCCGCTCTCAATCTGGATCTGCGGTCGAGCGGAAAAGATTCTCAATCTGACGGACCCTGGTTCGATCGTGCTCGATGAAATCATCGCGTTGCCCATCTGCTTTCTTCCCCTGGTAATGAAACACGCTCCGGGACTGCCATCGGTCGCACAAGTGTTCTCCGAACAATGGCTGGTCGTGATTGGTGTCTTCGCTGGATTCCGTTTGTTCGATATCTGGAAGCCCTGGCCGATCCGCCAATTACAGGATTTGCATGGCGGCTTGGGCGTGACGATTGATGACGTCCTTGCCGGCGTCTACGTGGCGATCATCCTGTTTTTCATCGTCTGATCGTGAAGCCCAATCCTGAGATTCGATGCGATGAATGCGGCACCTTCGGTGCGTTCGCGTTCGATGGGCATTCGCTGTGCCTCGATTGCTACGAAGGCTGCGGTTCGTGTTGTCCGGAATTCAGTAATGAATCATTGGGGAAGAAGACGGATCCAATCCAATCATGAGAAACCTCGTTCTCTACTCGCTGCTGAGCCTTTCGTTGGTCGCCTCGGCGGCTCGTAAACCCAACGTCATCGTCCTGCTCGCCGATGATCTCGGATGGAGTAGTCTTGGTTGCTGTGGCAATACGCTGCATGAGACGCCCAATCTGGATCGCTTGGCCCAGGAGGGAATGCGTTTCACGGATGCGTATGCAGCCTGCACGGTGTGTTCACCGACGCGGGCCTCCTTGCTGACGGGGAAGTATCCGGCGCGTCTCCATTTGACGGACTTCATTGCGGGGCAGCACCGTCCCTTCGAAAAGCTGACGATTCCGCAGTGGACGAAGCATCTGCCACCGGGCGAGACAACGATTGCGGAAGTGTTGAAGGAACAAGGATATGCCACGGCGCACGTCGGGAAGTGGCATTTGGAGGCGAAGGCGCCGGTGGCAGGTCACACGCCGGACGATTTTCAACCGACGAACCAAGGCTTCGACATTTCGATCGATAAGCCTGCTGGTTCGCGGGGCTATTTTTTGCCGAAGAGCTTTCGCCGCGCGGACGGCGGACAGGGAGGCTTCGCGACCGATTACCTGACGGATGAAGCCCTCAAGGTGATCGAGTCCCAACGTCGAAATCCCTTTTTCCTCTACTTCGCGTATCACAACCCGCACACGCCCATTCAGGCCAAGGAGGAACTGGTCAAATACTACGAGAAGAAACTCGCCTCGCGTCCTGATATCAAAATCCGGAATGCAACCTATGCGGCGATGATTCACAGTCTTGACGAAAGCGTTGGCCGGATTGCCGCCAAAGTCGATGAACTTGGACTCGGGAAGGATACTCTGATCTTGTTTGTCTCCGACAACGGCGGGTTGACGCAGCGCTACGGCAGGATCGATAACATCGCGGACAACCGTCCGTTGCGACGTGGCAAGGGATCCGCCTACGAGGGTGGAGTAAGGGTGCCGATGATCGCGCGTTGGACAGGTATGGTGCTGGCAGCGACGACTTGTTGTGAACCGGTAATGACCATCGACTTCCTTCCCACGATCGCGAAGGAGGCCGGAGCGAGCCATGAGGCGGTGGATGGTGTCAGCTTTGGTGGTCTGCTGCGAGATGCGACCGGCAATCTCAGCGGTCGCCGTTTGTATTGGCATTACCCTCATTACCACGCGGGCGGAGATGCGCCCTATTCAGCGATTCGCGATGGCCATTGGCGCTTCCTTGATTTCCACGACGACACGCCAGACGCGCTTTATGATTTGGCTTCTGATCTGGGCGAATCGGAGAACCTGATCCTGAAGCGAAAGTCGGTGGCCAAACGCCTGCGCACGGAACTGCTGGACTGGCGAAACTCCGTGCACGCGCAGATGCCGACGAAGAACGCCGCTCACGACCCCGAAAAGGCCGGAAAAGCGATCAAGCGTCCGCGTCGACGGTAACAACTTTGACCGTCAAATCTGTGTGCACCGAAACCCCTCCGGTTATCGACAATTCTGGTTCTGTATTTGGGGGGCACGTGTTGGGGACCAGAATCGTCCCATTCCTGTTCCACTGAGGTCCCACTTTGCTCGGACGTGTGTTTTCGGTGGAATTCCATCCCGATTTGCTGCCCCATGGCCAAATTGGGCCATTGGACCGAGTAGCCACAATATATTGTGGTTTTCCACTTTACGCCCCACAAGGGATTGCCTTTAATGACAACCGATGTATTTGAAGAATCTTTCAGTCCTCGGTTTCAAGTCCTTCGCGGACAAGACCTCGCTCGACTTCGAGCGCGGTATTACCGGGATTGTGGGACCCAACGGTTGTGGCAAATCCAACGTCGCGGACGCCATTCGCTGGGTGCTTGGTGAACAATCCGCCAAGGCCCTGCGCGGCGGGGGGATGCAGGATGTCATTTTCAACGGTACCGACAGGCGCAAACCCCTTGGAATGGCCGAGGTTTCCATCACCATTGGCGACGTTGACCACGAGAATCTCCGGGCGGCCGGGGTGGATATCACTTTCAACGAAATCACGGTCACCCGCCGGATTTTCAAGGATGGCGGCAGTGAGTATTTCATCAACAAGGCGCCGGCCCGGTTGAAGGACATCCAGCAGCTCTTTATGGGCACGGGTGTTGGGCGGACGAGTTACTCAATCATGGCCCAGGGC
>JBMYQZ010000638.1:0-3478 GCA_049601855.1 Limisphaerales bacterium
CCTTGGCCTCCATCTATGACTGGTTGTGTTGAACGGTTTTCGAACACACCCTAATGAGTCTTCCTTCATCACCGGCACGGCCATCACCATCGATGGTGGCCTGACGGCAGGAAGCCGGCTGTTTGGAAAGGACTGAGTTCGGCTCCAAGCGACCCGTGGGTTGATCTTTGCCGGCCCAATGGACTGATGTGGCATGGGCCGGTTGCTGGCACGCATGCTCAGCGTCACCGGTGGAGATTGGGTACTACCCGGTCGGTCCGAAAACCGGACGGGCAAGAGTGTGGGACTTCATCAAGCGCCAACCCGAATACAGCCTGTTCAAGCGTGGCAATCGTAGCGGTGGCTTTTAACCGCCGTTTTTGGTGATGAACGCTTCGCCTTCCATCGACGGCTGAAAGCTATGTGACCAGAGCCAAGCCGGTTCTCCATTCAGTTTTCAACCGTGGTTTGGTAACTCGTCCCTTCAGGAACGGGCACGCTCTGATGAACCGTTGTGCCGGTCGTCCCCTTGGTCCGGCGTGCCGCGTCGACGGCGACGAAAGACGTGAACGCGGACATCAGGTTGTAATCGAGCGCGAGTTGGCGAATGCGATCAGGGGCATTGGCACGGCCAATGCCCGTCATGGATTGATCGGCGATGTGCGCGATCTTCTGTCGCGCCCAGATGGCGGGAAGAGATTCGGAATCGAATCCCGCGGAATACATGCCGACTCGGCGAGCCTGCGTTTCCCCGCCCACCGAACCACTGACTCGCACCGACTCCGGTGGATTGCCGCGATAGCGTCCGGTTACGACGACCGGGCGTCCGACGAAGAGATCCGGAATCCGGGCGGGGAAAACGTCGTGGACCTCGGCGCCAGTCCAGTCGAGTTGGAGGTTCGTCATGGCGGGGTGGCTGATGCTGGCGAAGAAACGGTCCATCACCTGCGCGCCGTCTTCTTTCAAGCTGAGAAAGCCGACGGCACCACGACCGATCTTGGCCATGCGATGAAGGAGAAAACGATTCGGCGCCTGACCGACACCAAAGCTGAAGATGCGCGAAGCGCCGATGTGTTGATGGATGAGGTTCAGGATCTGGGCCTCGTTGCCGATGTGGCCATCGGTCATGAAACAGACAAAGCGCAGTTTGTTTTCGTCGTGATGGAAACTCAGCGCGCGTTGGATACCAGTGGCCATCATCGTACCTCCCATGCCGTGGAGGTTGGACACGTAGCCGCGGGCTCGGCGAATGTTCGTGGCTGTTGCTGTCACAGGCCGGTCACTGAAGGTCGAGGCATTGTCCGAGAAGCGAATGACCTGGAAGGTATCATCGGGATGGAGCTTCGAGAGCGCCGCGCGTATGGCGGACTTGGCCTGCTGGATCGGTTGGCCGGACATGCTGCCGGAGCAATCGAGCACGAAGATCATCTCCATCGATTGGCGCGGTAGACTCGCAAGGTTGTGCGGCGGATAGAGCACCATCGAGAAATAGCTATCGGCCGCGCGCAGGTTTGATTTGATAGTGTCGCCAGCGACCTGGAAGCGCAGCACGAAGTCCTTGTTGGGAATCTTGTCGAAGCGGCTCAGAGTGACTTTCTTCCCGCCGGAAATCGTCGAGGTCGTGATCCGGTGATTGACCGATTCTACCTTCTCGACTTTCACGCCCGGATACAGGGCCACGCTCACCTTCACATCGTGACCGCTGCGTTGTTTGGGATTGAGGTAACGAACGGACTTGGATTGCCGTGTGTGGGTCGTTCCGTGCGCCACGGCGCCAATGCCGTCCTTCGAGAAAGGCGGATTGAAGCGGGAAGCCACCACCATCGGAAAGACGTATTCGTACCAGCCGTCGCGATAGGCAAGGGTGTTGAATTAGCGGATGGTGATGTCGATCTGCTTGCCGGGCTCGATGTTGGCGACGGATTGCGTGAAGACGTTGGGACGATCCTGTTCCAGCAGGGCGGCCGTGTAACCCTGGCTCTTGGCCGCCTCGTACATCTTCCGGGCCTCCTCCTTTTCGCGAATGATACCGCGGATCTTGCGCTTGCCGATCGTCATCACAAACTCGTTGATCGCCGCGTCTTGAGGCAGCGGAAACACATACACCGCCTCAATCTTGCTCGAATACGGATTGCCGAACTCCTGAGTCACCTTCGTGGTGGCGAGGTAACCCTCGACCGTCGCTTTGACGTCCGTGTGCTTCAACGGCAACGGCACCATCTTCTTTCCGCCGAAGAAACCGAACAATGCTCCACAACGTGGCGTGTCATCATCGCGAGGAGTGGTGCGGTAATGCGATCGCGCGATCACCCAAACTTCCTCGTCGAGGGACGGAAGTCCCCGCGGATCCGTTATGGCTCGTGCCGTCGCCGGACTGTCCATCAGCGCGCCTACCTCAGGCCCGGGAATTGGCGTGATGTTCTTGTCCGGCCGTTTGGTTTGCCATGGCCGGGAACTGACTCGCCCCCCATCGACAGAAGTCCTGCATCCCTGCAGCAAGACGAACGACGCGGCCGCGACGACGGCGACCGTAAACCAACCGGTATTCTCTCTTTTCATACTATTTCTCTCTGAATTCGAAGGTGACAAGGGGCGAGATACGTCCTCCTCGTTCATTGCCAATGGAATGGGACAAGACCAGGAACTTCGCGCTGCCCGGCTTTGCAAAGACATGCAAGGTGGTGACCCTCGTCTTGCCCTTGGGCAGTTTCGATTTCGCCAAAGTGCTGAACGCAGCCAACTTCACTTCGTTGCGCTGCATCGCTTGCGGATCGTAATAGGGCGGCTTGCGGAAGGCCGCGTGTTCGCTGCCCTCGATGCCGACGATTGAGACGCCGGCACCGGCCCGCACGTGAAGCTGGTAGGCCGCCAGACGTTCCTCACCGCTGTCAACGTAGATATCGACCGCGTGGAATCCACCCGTGGATTGCGCCTGCGCACAAGCGGCGATTCCCAACAGGAACAACAGGATGGAGGTGGCAAAGCGCATTTTCAGATCGGTTCATCCAGTCGCACGAGATTGGATGCAAACGCGTCGACATCGGCCTGATCAATCGCCCCATCTTGATTCACGTCGCCGGCGGCGGGTATGTCATCATTGGCTTCAATACGCTGGGCGAGGAGCATCACGTCGAGGATGTCGACTGTGTCGTCGCCGTTAAAATCCATCGCGTTTGCAGGAGCGGGTTCGGAAAACTTTTGGTTCGAGCGATAGATGATGGTGAAGCAAAGGGTGATGGCCGCGGCAATGGCCAACCAGCGGCCGGGACCGAATTGAGGCCGCAGGATCCCCGGCTCTGGCAATTCCAATTCCGCATGGGCGGCCGCCAGTATGGCCTGGTCCCTCGCTGCGGAAACGAACGGCTCGACCTTCGCCTCTTTGGCGAGCACTGCCGCGATCTCAGGCGGCAGTTTTTCGGGCGCTTCTTTGTCCGGTGATTCGTTCACGCTCATGTCGTTAAGCCATTGCGATGGTTGAAAGGTTCATTCGCCGAAGAGT
>JBMYQZ010000639.1:0-3477 GCA_049601855.1 Limisphaerales bacterium
CCGCCGATCACCTCACCCGGTGTCGGTTCATGCGCCAAGCCGGCCAGCTTCGACGTGTCATACAAGGCGCCGCTCCCGAGATCCTCCAGCAAGGGAACTTCCCGCTCGCGAGCGAGCCTCGAGAGTTCGGAACGGGTAGGGGACGCGACAAAACCGTCCATGAAGAAATTGCTTCGATGAACCTTCAGGATGAGTCCGGTCTGGTCGCCGATGGCGTTCTCGTAATCGGCCAAGCTCGTTTGATTCGTCGTCCCAACTTCGCGCAGCTTGGCACCGCTGCTTTCCAAGATTTCGGGAATGCGAAATCCGCCCCCGATCTGGATCAGTTCACCACGCGAAACGATGACTTCCGGACGATCTCGAGTGAATTCCTTTAGTGCCAGAACCAAGGCGGCCGCGCAGTTGTTGACCAAGGTTGCCGCCTCGGCTTCGCAAAGGGTGGCCAGTCCCGCTTCCAGGTAGGCGGCGCGCCCTCCCCGTTCACCCGCTGCCAGATCGTATTCCAAGTTATTGTAAGCACCGGCAATTTGCCCCAGCGCATCGATCGCGGATTGGCCCAGCGGCGAACGACCGAGATTGGTGTGCACGATAATCCCGGTGGCATTGATCACGGGACGTAGCCGGGCTTGGGACAGGGTGTCCACTGAGGCACGAACGCGGGCGACAACCTGCTCACGCTCGACAGCTTCACCGGTTCTCTTCATCCGTTCGACCTCACGCCGAATCACGTGCACCAGCAAGGGGCGGGACAGGGGGCAGTCACCCAATTCTTGGCGCAGAGATTCCACCGAAGGGTAGGCTCGGTTCTGATGCTGATTGCTCACGGGGTGGATTGTTTTCAATTGTTGCCAGGCGGACCGCACTCATACCATCCGTGCGTGACCGCGGGCAATCATCCGATCACAAAAGAATTCGTCCTGCTTGGCGGCGGCCATGCCCACGTGGCCGTACTGAAGTCCTTCGCAATGCGGCCGCTGCCCGGCGTTCAACTGACCTTGGTTACCAAGGATATCCACACGCCATATTCCGGAATGCTCCCGGGCTTGATCGCCGGTCACTACAAATATGACGACGCCCACATCGATCTGCGGCCACTGGCCCGGCTCGCCGGAGCCAATATCGTCAACGCCACCGCTTCGGGGCTGGCTCTCGAAGAGCAACGAGTCCAGCTCTTGAACCGACCGTCGTTGAGATTCGATATTCTGTCGATCAACACCGGTTCGACGCCCGGCATGAAAAACGTACCGGGAGCCTCAAAACACGCACTGCCGGTCAAGCCCATCGAACGATTCCTGAATGGTTGGGCTGACCTCAAGTGTCGCATACAATCCAGGAACACAACCTTTCGATTTGCGATCGTGGGAGGTGGAGCCGGGGGCGTGGAGTTGTTGCTATCCATGCGGCACGCATTGCGGAAAGAGATTCCCAATCGCGCAAGCTCAGTCGAATTCTCCCTGTTCACAGCCGACGACACCATCCTGCCGACACATGCTCGAGGTGTTCAGAGCAAGTATGCCCACATTCTCAGCGAGAGAAACGTGCAGGTGCACACCAACAGCCGGGTGCAACGGGTTGATACCAGCGAACTCGAATATGCCGATGGCAGGAAGCATTCCTTCGATGTGCTGATCTGGGCGACAAATGCCTCGGCCCCATCCTGGGTGGCCGAAAGTGGATTGGCCACTGACACCGGTGGTTTCATCGCGGTCAACAGCTTCCTTCAATCCACCTCTCATCCGGCGGTCTTTGCGAGTGGCGATGTTGCGGCCATGCTCGAAACACCCCGTCCGAAATCCGGGGTATTCGCCGTCCGACAAGGACCACCTTTGTCGTATAATCTGCGCGCCGCAGCAGTGGGACGTCCCTTGGAACCGTTTCGTCCACAGCAGCGTTTCCTCAGCCTGATCAGCACGGGAGACCAACGAGCCGTCGCGTCATGGGGACCATTCTCGGCGGATGGCGATTGGATTTGGCGTTGGAAGGACGGAATCGACCGGCGCTGGATGCGGCAATACCAGGATGTCGAATTCATCAAGCAACAACGAGGCGCGATGCCCCCCCCGGTCATTGAGGCAGGCGACAACGAAGAGCGCATGCGTTGTGGAGGCTGCGGAGCCAAGGTCTCGGCGCGCATTCTTCGGCACGTGTTACGACGACTGGACGTGAGCGCGGGCGATGACGCCGCCGTGCTCGACATTCCTCCCGCTACCAAGCTGATTCAATCGGTCGACTTTTTCCGCGAGTTCGTTGCTGATCCGTTTCTGTTCGGTCAAATCGCCGCCCACCACTCGCTCAACGATCTCTTCGCCATGGGAGCTCAACCGGATTCAGCCATGGCGACCGTCGTCGTTCCGTTTGGCGACGAAGCGGTGGTGGAGGAATCGGTCTATCAGATGTTGGCCGGCGCCCGCGAGGTCTTGGACGCGCACGGAGCCAAATTGGTTGGGGGGCACACGGCCGAAGGAACCGAAGCCGCTCTCGGCCTCACCGTGAATGGGCATCACGAAGGATCCGGTTTGTTCAACAAGCAAGGATTGCGCGACGGCGACCACCTGATCTTGACCAAGGCCCTGGGCACAGGCGTCATCTTCGCTGCGGATATGCGGTCGAAAGCGAAGGGGCGCTGGGTAGACAGCGCCGTGGACTCCATGCTCAATTCCAACGCACCAGCTGCAAAACTCTTCGCGAAATTCAACGCCACCGCCGCCACCGATGTGACCGGCTTCGGGCTCGTCGGTCACCTCAGTGAAATGCTCTCCGGCACTTCGTTGCAGGCCAACCTCTCCTTGGACAATCTACCTTTGCTCGACGGCGTGCGTCACCTCTCAAGAGAAGGCGTTTCCAGTTCCCTCTTGCCCGCCAATCAGTCATCCGCACCGATGGAACAATCGGCAACCAGACACGAGGACATCTCGAAGATCTTGTATGATCCCCAAACCGCGGGCGGACTATTGGCGGGAATCAGCGCGGAACGAGCAGAAGCCTGCGTCGAACGCCTTCGCGAGATCGGTTATCCAAAGGCGCAGGACATCGGAATCATCCGCACGAAGAATGGAGAGAATGAATTCTCGGTCAGGATCGCCTAGCGGCAGAAGTGGCAGAGAGGGTACGAATCGAACATACCTCCCGACAGTGACTGCCGGGACAACGGTTTTGAAAACCGCGGGGGCCACCAGGCACCCATCACTCTCCACGCCGTGCCGGGATGAGAGCACTGGGAGATATTGAGAGCAAGGCATTCGTGCGGACTCACGGGCTCGCCCCTCCAATTTTACTACCGGACGTTTGGAGACAATAAGGTCCCGCTTCGGTTGCAAGCGAAGCGGGACCGGTGTCTTTTAGGCAGGTAGGTGAACCTCCTCTTTGGCTGCGGCCGTCTTCAACGGCCAATTCGTTTCAGTTGCGCCCGTTCGGAAACGCGAGGGAATCCTGTTTGATCTGGCGGAGCATGTCTACGTCTCCTGGTTCATCAACGGC
>JBMYQZ010000640.1:0-3471 GCA_049601855.1 Limisphaerales bacterium
TCGCTCATTTCAATTCCTCACCGGAACAGATCTAATCCACTGCGCTCCAGCAGGAGGTAACAAACCACCCACATTACGAGAGTGAACAACATTCCCTTGTCCTTGAGCATCACCTTCTCCGGCTCTTCGGTACGATGCTTCACGATGGCGAGGAATTTGTAGCGCATGATGCCGTAGTAGACGATCGGGATGGTGAGACAGAGCGCCGGGTTCTTGCCACCAAGCACCGTGAAGAGCGAATAGGCCACGACGGATACCGTCGCCGCGGAATTGATCAAGGTATCGAGAAACGGCAGCGTGTAAGACCAGAGCACCGGTCGCTGCTCTTCGCCGGAGCCTTGCCGGATCGATTCAAGCTCACCCCGCCGTTTCGCAAGGGCCAAGAGCAACGCCAGGGTAAACGTACAGAGCACGATCCACACCGTCGGTTTGTCTCCCAACAGATAAATCCCCGACAGGACCCGCAACACGAAACCACTGGCGATGCAGTTTACATCTACGATCGCGCGATGTTTGAGATCGACGCAGTAGGCGAAGTTGACGGAGAGATAAGTCAGCAGACAGATGAGCACGGAGTCGCTCGAATCGCGTCCCAATTGGTAGGCGCCCAGTAACCCACCAATCAGCAGTAGGACACAAACCACCGCCGCTGTCCCCACGGACACCTTACCGCTCGCGATCGGTCGGTTCTTCTTCTTCGGATGTTCCTTGTCCAACTCGCGATCCCGAATGTCGTTGAAGACGTAGGTAGCGGAGGACACGGCACAGAAGCAGGCGAACACCCCCAACGCCTTCAGATGCGCGTCGGTTTCAGCCAATCGACCGCCAAAGACCACGCCGGCGAAACAAAAGGCGTTCTTAGTCCACTGATGGGGACGAATCAGTTTGAGAAGTGGTGGCATTTTCAGGCTGTGAGTTGTGCGGGTTTGGGCGGGTAATCAGGACAATGCCGATCACGATGAAAACCGCGCCCGCCCAATGAATCGCGGTCATCTTCTCATGAAAAAGCATGGCCGCAACGAAACTGATCAGGGCCAGGCTGGCCCCGGCCAGAACCGGATACGCCACGGACACCGGCAAATTCTCGAGCGCCTTGGCAAACAGGATCACGTTGATTCCGTAGCAGGCGAGCCCACCGATAAACCAAGGAGAAAACAGCAATCCTGCCAGCGAAGCGTCGGCGAGTTCTGCAGCTTTCAAGCGTGATTGCTTAAGCAACAGGCTGCCCCCGCCGTTCAAGACCGCGGCCACGAGCACCAACGTCCAGCCTAGAATGCGCGGGGTCATGCGAAGATCAGGAGAACCACTTGAGAACCTTGAGCAGGGCCTCCTTCACCGGCTTACGGTGAGCGGAAGCTTCCTTTTCGACCTTCATGCGATCGAAATTCTCCAGGAACCATTCGTAGCTCTCCTCGAACATGGCATCGTTCGAATACTTCGGCTTCCAGCCCATGTCCAGGAGCGGTTGAACGTCGAAATGAAATTCCTTGTGGTAGGTCAGGTAATGCCACGGCGCGAGCGGACTGATGCCGAGAATGTCGGCAAACTTCAGGGTATTGATCGTCAACCATTGTGGAAGTGATTTCACCTTCGTCTTCGTGCCGGCGACCTTGACGAGATTCTCCAAGGCTTCGCGCAGCGTGCCGAAGTCAGCCGCGCCGACGTTGTAGACACCGGGTTTGTTGGCATCCAGCGCGAGCATGTAAAAATCCATCAGGTCGTGGGCGTGCACGAACTGAAACCCGACGTTGCCGCTCCCGATCACGTAGATGTTTTTGTTCTCCTTGATCCACTCAAACAGAATTTGAAAAATACCCAAGCGCCCTTCACCGAGGATCGTCCGTGGCCGAATAACAACCAAGGGAATGCCGGCTTTCTCCAGCACGCCTCGAACGGCCTCTTCACCTGCCTTCTTCCCGCGACCATAGATCTCGATTGGATGCAAGGGCGTCTCGGCGGTGATCGGGCACTTCTGCGGCGTCCCGTAGAGCGCACTGGAGCTCATGTGAATAAAGCCCTTCACACCAGCCTGCACAGCCTGTTCGGCGGCCACCTTGCTGCCATTCACGTTGACTTCCCAAAACTTGTCGCCGGACTTGGTCAATGGAACCAAGGCGACGTTGTGATGAACGATATCGATGCCCTCCATCGCCTTGGCCACGCCGTCGGCGTCGGTGATGTCGCATTTGATATATTCAATCTCCTTCGGCCGGGAAGGATCTTCCCAGATATCGAGAATTTTGACCTTCTCACCGCGTTGGAGAAGGCGGCGGGCGATGAGATTGCCGAGGAAGCCGGATCCGCCAGTAACTAGATGTGTCTGCGCCACGATTCGTTAATGGTTGTGTTGGTGGCGGAGGATGCGAACTTCCGCAGCGCTTGCAAAGCTTTATCGTTGGAGACAGGAGTTTTCCCTGATCCACGACATTTTCACGTGCATCAACAATCCCCGTTCGCAAAACTCCCCTCATGCGTTGTGTCGTGACCGCGGGACCCACGATCGAACCGCTGGACGAGGTCCGGCGGCTTACCAATTTCTCGACCGGGAGCTTGGGCACTGAGCTGGCCAATCATCTCGCAGCCGCGGGCCACGAGGTTGTTTTGCTCCGCGGCGAGCAAGCGACCACAAGTGTTCAGGCTTCAGGCGTCGACTGCCGTGCATTCAGCTCCACGCAGAATCTAGCCGAGCAATTCCAAGAACTGAGCACCACCGATGTCGGTGCCCTTTTCCATGCGAGTGCCGTGAGCGACTTCACCTTTGGTCGCATTTGGGAAACCGATTCTGATGGCGCACGCCGGGAAGTTACCGGCGGGAAAATCAGCACTCGCTCAGGCTCGCTGCTGGCTGAACTGGTCCCCACTCCAAAACTGATCTCCCAACTGCGTGCTTGGTATCCAGATACTCATATCTTTGGTTGGAAGTACGAAGTCGACGGAGCCCGCGCCGATATGATCAAAAAGGGATTGTCACAGATACACGAGAACAAGACCGATCACTGCATCATCAATGGCGCAGCCTATGGTGAAGGATTTGGACTCCTCGGCCCCGACGGAGCAATGGAGGAAATTGCCGATCGGCCTCGGCTTTATGGACGCTTGGCCGCCCTGCTCGCCTAGCGGGAGGCGCGTGCGAAGTTGATGGAGTCGCGCAGACGCTTGTTGTCGGCGCGAATACGGGCTACCAAGGTCTTGCAGACCGCACTGAGGAACGGTGTGGCCAATTCCGGAGCTTCCTTGGTCAGTTTTTGAAAATTCTCCACCGATACTTTAAGCAACGTGGAGTGAAAATTGGCAACTACATCCGCCGAACGCGGACCGTGGTCAAAGAGCGAGATGTCGCCAAAGAATTCACCGGCGCGCAAGGTGGCCAGAACCGTCTCGCGGCCCTTCACCTTCTCCTCGAGCCCGACATGGATCTCCGAACCCAAGGGCAGGAAGACATCGATGCGGGAACCAAACTTGATGAATCCC
>JBMYQZ010000641.1:0-3468 GCA_049601855.1 Limisphaerales bacterium
TCGCCGCCGAGATAGATCTGGTAGCCGCCTTTCTGCCAGAGGAGGAACTTCAGCAGGCGCTCGGCGTAGGTGAGATTCAATTCGTCGTCGGCACCGAGTTCAGTAAGGCAGGCGGATCGAGTGCCGTCATTGCGTTCCACGCAGATGGCGAAGGGATGCGGATCAGCGGCGGCGAGCTTGCGGAATTCGCGATTCCAGAGGGCCGCCGGCGTGAAGCCCGGATCGAGCGCGGGGATGTGACGGGGAGTCAGTTTCATAAGACCCCGTGAGTGATGCGCGGAGTGGGAGCGAATTCAATTCCAAATTCACTCAGAACACTCGCGTGGTGGTGGGGGAGGAGATCTTTTTTGGCGCTGTGAACCGGGTGGTGACCTCGGCGTGGATGACCGCCGTGCCCCTTGCTCGAGCTACGGCGGCAATCGTCCAAGTGGCGGCATCGTCCGGTCGCAATTCCTGCAAGTCGGACAGTTCGATGAAGTGAAGCCCGCCCGCGGAACTGACCGTGCCTTCGGTTGTGCCGATGACCTGCGTTGGTTCGATCGCCGACGAGAACTCGAGGCGCCCGCCGGTGATCTGGTCGGGGCCTTGGCCGACGTTTCGGAGTGTGAGGGTGTAGGTGTTGGTTTCGCCGACGCGGACGGGAGAGTTCCGGCCGGATAAAGTGAGTTCAAACGCGGGTGTGTCCCGCCAGGTGAGAACGAGCGGGTGGTTGAATTTGATTCCCGATTCGTCCCGCACGTGGATTTTGATCGGAGTCGTGCCGGCCTGTTGCGAGGTTACGCGAGCGCGGAGTGGTTCGATGCGCCCTGGGGCCAGGGACTCGAGTTCCCACGCCTGGACCGGCTCTTCGATGGCGTCGCTGGAGGAATCCAGGGTGAGCTTCAAGTCGGACAAGGATTCGCGTCCGGTGTTTGCGAGGTCGAACCAGATCTCAGCCGGTCTGCCGACCCATTGATTGGTCGATGCACTGACATGAAGGCCCAGGTTTGCGGTCGGCAAATTGCCCGTCAGCGTGTTGGTGAACGTGTTCCAAAACCATTGGTAGGATTCCTCGGTCGAGCGATCGATGGCGTGAAGATAAAAGTCTTTCGAATTATTGTCCGTCGGCAGGAAACCGGCGTCGGACACCTGATCGGCGGCGAGGTAGGGCTTGGTGCCGGGAATGGCGGTGCGGGAAAGAGTGTGATTGCTGACCTCCGCGGCGATCTCGGGATCGGTGAGAAAACGCACGAGGTGCTGTGCCAATTCCGGTTGCTTGGTGTTCCGATTGATCACCAATGAATCGAGGTAGGCGATGGAACCGTCGCGGGGGATGACGAACTGAATCTTCGGTTTCAAGCGCGCGGCATGCCGGGCATGATCCTCCCAGCAGACGCCGATGATGGCGGCATTGGTGGCGAGACGATGAATGAATTGCTGCGGGGCAAGATTGCCGACCAGGTGGCCGATTCTCATCAGCCGTTGGCCGGCGGCGCTGATCTCGGCCGGGTTTTCGCTGTTGACGGGCGAATCGCCGGCACGCAGGGCCAAGCCCATGGCGATGCGATGATCCACCGCGATATCCACCCGCCGATCGAGGACATGATCCAATCGTTGAAAGGTGTTGTCGAAGTCCAGGATTTCGCTCCAGCTGTGGTTGTGAATGTTCGCGATCAGGTCGCTGTTGTAGGCGATCCCACTACGGCCGATGAAGTACGGCACGGAGAATTCAAATTTGGGGTCAATCTCAGGGAAGTCGCGCAGCCCGATCGTTCCGGGTCGTGAGCGGAAGTAATTCAGGATCGGCACGCCGCCGGGGTTGAGCGGGAGCAGCCGTTGGTTCTTCACCAGCATGGCGAGGAGTTCATCCGGGACGAGGGCGACATCGAAGGCACCCGTGACGAGGAGTTCACGAAGCTCGGTGTAGTCCTGAATGCGACTCGGCTTCACCGTTGCCTGGGTGAGCTCGCGATAGATGTCCAACACGTTGTCCGGAGGATGTGCGGTGAAGCTGGCCAGCCGGATGACCTGACCAGAATAGTCGGCTTCCAGTTGGCGGAATCCCAGGTCACGCTCGGCGGTGAGAAGCGTAAGATCAGTGTGCTCTTCTGTGACATTCGCGGCTTCACCGCGCTCACCGAGGGGATGGATCCCGGCGAGGTGATTGCGATGCTCAACGAACACATGACCGCCCTCGCTGATGTCGTGGCAGCGAACAAGGGCGTCGTCGACAAGTTTGTCGGCGACGAAATCATGGCCGTCTTCGGCGCCCCCAAGTCGTACGGCGACGATACCTTCAATGCCGTGAAGGCGGGGCTCGATATGATCACCGAGCGCAGGAAGCTCAACGAATCATCGAACTACCAAATCAGCATCGGCATCGGCATTTCCACCGGCGAAGCCGTGGCCGGCAACATGGGGTCGCAGAATCGTCTCAATTACACCGTCCTCGGCGAACGGGTAAACCTCGGCGCCCGCTTCTGTGGCGTGGCTGAACCGGGCGAAGTCGTCATCGGCGACTCCACGCTGACGGAACTCGGTGAGCGCATCACGGTTGAAGACAAGGACCTCGTGCGCCTCAAGGGATTCACCGACGAGATCAAGGCCTTTCGGGTGGTTGACGCCAAGGGCTGAGCAGCGGAGCTTGTGGGCAAGTGTCGGATGGGGAATCCAAGTATCGAGATCGCTTCAGCATCTGGGCTTGAGCAAGATCGGCGAACATCACCCGCTTACAATTCCGACCCTGGTGGGCGGGTTGTTCAGCACGAACAAGGACATTCATTTCTACAGTTCGGCTGCCTTGCGGCGGATGACCAACGGGTTCGAGCTGATCCGCCCGCACTACGTCCGTCTCGCGCAGCTGCCGGTCGGGCTGACTACTGGTTTCGATCCCGGGAGTCGATGCGCCTTCAATTTGAACCACTTGGGAGCCCCCCCCCAGAAATCGGAGTGCCGATCATCCTCCGGCGCCTCCGGGAATGGGCGGCGATCGAGCGCGGCGCACCGAAAAAGGACATGACCGAGTATACCCTCCGAGCCTTGGCTGAAGATGGTCCGGCGGCGAGGGAGGTGATTCCCGTCATAGAGAAAGAGGTGATGGATGAACTCCGCAACATGGCCGGCTCGAAGAACACCGCGATCCGTGGCCAAGGACGGCGTTTGCTACGCCAGCTTGACCCGTTGCTACGCCGCCTCGACGTGCCTATCCGGTAGTCCGGTGCTGAGGAATTGCCAGTCGGCTGGAGTTTACTAAGGTCAAAACATGGAGTCGCCGCAGATTCGAATCGCCCCGACCGACAGCACCGGAGAAGAGGCGCGATACTGTCTCGGCGAATACTACAAGGAGATCGATGAACGCTTCGAGGGCGGATTCGAAGACGATCATTCGGGCGTGCCCGAGGACCTGAAGCCGCCGGACGGATTGTTTCTGCTCGTGACGGTCGACGGCCGCCCGCTCGGTTGCGGCGCGTTGAAACGGGCTGATGATGA
>JBMYQZ010000642.1:0-3465 GCA_049601855.1 Limisphaerales bacterium
TGCTCCAGATCGCCCACCAGTGGCTCGTCGACAACAGCGCTGGCACGACCGAGATCTGGATCGCCTCCGATTTGCAGGAAAGCAACTGGCAACCCGAAGACGATCGCTGGGAACAACTCGGGGCGCAGTTTGAAGACATGCTTCAACCCGTGCGTTTTCGTCTCCTTGCCTTCAACGCCGACGGCGGTCCCAACCGAACCGTTTCACTCGCCGAACTCAATCGCCCGGTCAAGAGCCCGCAACAGGTCATGCTCGACCTCAGTCTCGCTGCGTCCGAACCGTCCGACAAAAAGTTCCCGCTCCGTCTCAAGGTGGGCGAAACCGAGTCGCGTTCCGAGGTTGTCATCGACGCCGCTTCGTTGCTCTTCCAACAGCAACTCGAGGTTCCCGCGAATGCCCCCTTGCCCTGGGGTTCGGCCGCCTTGCCCGCCGACAGCAACGAACGCGACAACGATGTCTATTTCGTCGCCGAAAAGACCGGTACGGCCGGTGCCCTCGTCGTTTCGGCCGAACCCGACAAAATGCTCTTCGCTCGACTCGCCGCCATGACCCCGGGCGAGAAGAAACCGGCCACAGCGATTACGCCGGGTGAGTTTGGCCAGTTCGATCTTTCCAATGTCGCGCTCGTCATCTGGCAGACTTCATTGCCCGGTGATGTCGCTCGCCTGGAATCATTCATCCGCGATGGTGGCGCCGTGGTGTTTCTGCCTCCGGATGAGGACGCGGAGATCGCCTTTCAAGGTTCGAGCTTTGGGGAGTCCTTCCAGCCGGACGAGGGCTCGCTCACGATTGCCAAATGGAACGAACAAGACGGTCCACTCGCCGCCACGGAAGAAGGGCTGACCCTTCCCGTCAAACGACTGCAAACCCTTCGTCGGCGCAATATCCAGACTTCCGACACCGTGCTCGCCACCTACGAAGACGGGAAGCCGTTCCTTACGCGGGGGAATATCGGCCGAGGAACCTATTACTATCTCGCGACTCTGCCTTTCAGCGATTGGTCGAACCTCAATCGTGGCGACGTGTTGGTGCCGATGTTTCAACGCATGCTGAAGATCGGCGCCCGTCGCATCGGCAAGGAAACCCTCATCGCCTGCGGTGAACTCAACGCCGCCGATCGCACGTTGATTTGGTCGGCGGTCAACACCGAGGATTACCGCGACATCCAACTCCACGCCGGTGTCTATCGTGCCGGCGAACGTCTGGTGGCCGTGAATCGTCCTTCCAGCGAAGACGAGATCGGATCCCTCGATTCCGAAGCCGCGGCCGTCTTGTTCGGCGAACTGCCGCTGCAGTTCAGCGAACAACGCACCGTTGAGGAATCCGCCCTGCAAGGAGAGGTCTGGCGCCTGTTCCTCATGGGCATGCTCGCCTTCCTGATCGTGGAAAGCTGGCTGGTCCTGCCGCCGGCCACCGATGAATTGAAAATCAAAGGCAGCCGCCTCGCCACCGCCGGAGGAATGGATTCGTGAACTGGTCCTTCGCTTCTGCCTGGTACTTGATTGCCATTGGCGCCGCCATCTGGTGCGTGGCAGCTGGTCTGTCGTGGCAAAACTATGAACGCCGACGTGGCAAAGCCGCGGCGATCCTCGAGTTGTTGCGGATGACCATCGTCACGGTGCTGATCTTTACCTTGTTCCGGCCCGAGATGGTGCAGCGGATCGATCGCAACGAGAATCCTGAGATTGCGGTTTTGATCGATGGATCGGGCAGCATGAAATCCCAGGACGTCCGTGGCGAAACGAATGTTCTGACCCGCGAAGAGTGGGTCGCGGAACATCGCGGCACGAATCATTGGCAGGGCTTGGAAGCGATCGGCGAGGTGGTGTTCGATGAGTTTTCTCCGTCACCGACGAACACGAACCCGGAAGCGGGTACGGATTTGACCTCTGCTTTGGAAGAAGCACTGCGTCGCTATCGTAATCTGCGCGCGGTGGTGATGCTTTCCGACGGTGACTGGAATCTCGGCGGTTCGCCGATGGCCGTGGCCACCCGGTTTCGCGAGCAGGACGTGCCGGTATTCGGCGTCAGCGTCGGCGCCTCGAAGGCTTTGCCTGACCTTTCGATGGAGAAGATCCCGACGCCTTCGTACGGCTTGATCGACGAACAGATCGCCCTGCCGTTCAAGATCAACAGTCATCTCGACTACGAGGTCAGCACGATGCTCACGGTGAAACGCGGCGAGCGCACGGTTAGTCGCAAGGAGATCATTATTCCCGCGGGCGGCACCTTGCAGGACGCCATTCTCTGGAAGCCGCGTGATACCGGTGAACTCGACGTTCAACTCAGCCTGCCGATCGAGCCCGACGAGGTGTTCACCAACAACAATGCGCTCGATCTTCGCATCGCCATTCGCGCCGAGACCTTGAAGGTGCTCGTGGTTGATTCACTGCCGCGTTGGGAATTTCGCTACCTGCGCAACGCCCTGATGCGCGACCCCGGAGTGGAGATGCACGGCGTCCTGCTCCATCCGCAACTGGGCCCCGGCCAGGGCCGCAACTACCTCAACTCCTTCCCGGGAACCAAGGACCAGATTTCCAACTACGACGTGGTGTTCCTCGGCGACGTGGGCATTGGCGAAGGCGAACTCAAGCAGAGCGACGTCGAATTGTTGAGGGGGCTCGTTGAACAGCAGGCCAGTGGGCTCGTGTTTCTGCCCGGACGCCGTGGCCGACAAGCCACTCTGCAACGCACGTCGCTCGCCGACCTGATCCCGGTCGTGCTCAACGAGAAACAAGCGAACGGCATCGGACTGCAGAGCGAAGTGCCCTTGTTGCTGTCCACCGTGGGGCGTTCACATTGGTTGACTCGTTTCGATGCGGATGAAGCGCGCAACGGCGAGATCTGGAAAAACCTTCCCGGCTTCTACTGGAGCGCGGCGGTGGAAAAGAGTCGCCCCGGCTCCGAAGTCTTGGGCGTGCATGCGACGATTCGGAATTCCTGGGGGCGCATTCCGCTTCTCGTCACCCGCCAGGCCGGTGCGGGCAAGGTTTTGTTCATGGGCACGGACAGCGCTTGGCGTTGGCGGCGCGGCGTGGAGGATAAGTATCACTATCGCTTCTGGAGCCAGGTCGTTCGTTGGATGGCGCATCAACGTCACTTGGCAGACAAGGAAGGCATCCGGGTCAGTCACAGCCCGGAGACGCCGAATGTCGGTGACACCGTCTTCCTCAATTCCACCGTCCTCGACCAGGCCGGCTTCCCACTCGAACGCGGCAAGGTTACCGGACGCATCACCGGCCCCAATAATCACGTCGAGGATCTCAGCTTTGACTCGCTCGAAGGCGGATGGGGCGTCTTCAAGAGCCGGTTCACCCCGCGCGTGGGCGGTGACTACAAACTCGTGGTCCAGGCCCCGAGCGCGGAGCGGAAATTGGAGACCACCATCCACGTTTCCCAGCCGGTGCGTGAAAAACAGGGTCAACCCGCCAATCCGCAGGTCCTGCGCGAATTGGCGCGTATCAC
>JBMYQZ010000643.1:0-3463 GCA_049601855.1 Limisphaerales bacterium
TACGCCTTGGGAATCGTTTGGATTACGCGTGCGAGCTGGATGTGGGCCGGACCGAAATGGTTTCCGGTTTGGTGGAGTCGGCTGCCAGATCTGATCAAGCCGGAGCAGCGAGCCGAATTGCCTGCTGGGACCACGGTCGGCGAGGCGGCGTCAGGCGCCAACTGGCTCCGATTGGGATACATCCTGATTGCCTTCATGTTTCTGTTCCGTCTCTGGTACATCTCCGCTGGCAAAATCGAACTTAGTGAAGACGAGACCTATCAGTGGCAATGGTCACAACACCTGGCGCTCTCTTATTTCAGCAAGCCGCCCTTGATCGCCTGTACGCAGGCTTTGGGTACGGGGATTTGGGGCGATAACGATTTTGGAGTCCGTTTCCTTTCTCCCGTGATCGCGGGCATATTAGGGCTTTGCCTCTTGCGTTTCCTGAATTCCTTCGGCCGCCCGCGGGAAGGATTCTGGCTCGTCTTCCTGCTTTCCGTCACGCCACTTACCGCCGTTGGTTCGATCCTCATGGTGATCGATGCCTTGTCGGTTTCGTTCTGGGCCTTGGCCATGATATCCGGCTGGGTGGCCATCCGTGATGACAGCACGAAAGCATGGCTGTTTACCGGCGTCTGGTTGGGGCTGGGATTCCTGGCCAAATACACTGCCCTGTTCCAACTCATTTCCTTCGTCCTGTTTTTCCTGTTGTTGCCGGAAGCCCGCAGCCAGTTCCGCAAGAAGGGTATTTATCTCGTATTGGGCGTGGTTGCCCTGAGTTCAATCCCCGTGATCGTCTGGAACGCACAGAACGACTGGATCACGATCACGCATCTGGAAAGCCGGGCCGGGTTGACCAACACCTGGCGCTACAACTGGAATTTCATGCAGGATTTCATTCTCACTGAATTGGCGCTCCTCAATCCCGTGCTCTGCATTGGCCTGGTCTGGGCGAGTATCGCCTTCTGGAAACGCTATCGAGATGACAAGCTCATGTTGTATCTCTTCTGCATGGGCGCTCCGCTGTTCATCGGTTATTTCCTCTACACGGTTCGTTCTCGCGTACAGCCAAACTGGATTGCGCCTTCGATCGTCCCGTTGTTCGCGTTGTTGGTCCTGTATTGGGGACGTCGTTTCGATGAAGGCGTGACGCTTGTCAAAAAATGGCTGATTGCGGCACTGGTCGTGGGCCTGCCGGTGGTGATTGTGCTCCACGATACGAACATTCCCGGGAAACTCTTCGGCACCCGGGTCCCGCCCAAGCTGGATCCGCTCATCCGGGTTCGGGGTTGGTCCGAACTAGCCCAGGTGGTGGAGAAGCAGCGCGTGAAGTTTGAAGGGCAGGGGACCGAGACTTTTCTCATCGGTTCACATTACGGTATCACGAGCGTGATGGCCTTCTACATTCCGCACGCCAACGAAGGCGTTCCCGATGATCCGCTGGTCTATTACCAGACCGCCGATCATCCCGAGAACCAATACTACTTTTGGCCCGGTTACGAAGATCGCAAAGGCCAGAATGCTCTCTACGTGCGGCGTCTGAAGCGAGGCACCAATCCGGAGGAGGCACCGGAGCGTATCACGAAACAGTTTGAGTCCGTGGAGGATCTGGGTGTGTTCGGTGTGAATTATCGCGGGCAAGAGATCCACCGTGTCCATCTGCTCGCCTGTCGCAATCTGCAATGAAGAAGACCTTCCACGCAGCGGATTACGATCTGGCTGCGACGCTGGATTCGGGTCAGGCATTTCGCTGGAAATTCACGGATGCTGGTTGGGAAGGCACCATCGGCGACCGTTGGGTTCGTCTCCTGCAGCGTGGTGACAAGATCGTCGCCGAAGTGGTTGGCAAGCCGGAAAGCTGGGATTGGCTGAAGAACTACCTGCGGATGGAGGATGATTTGGCTGAGATCATCAAGACGTTCCCCGACGACGAGCCCATGCGCGCATCCACCGGTGCCTGCCGGGGACTGCGTCTGTTGCAGCAACCCGCCTGGGAATGCCTCGCGTCCTTCATCTGTTCATCGTCCAAGCAAATCGTTCAAATTCGGCAGATTGTTGCCCATCTTTGCCATCGCTTTGGAGATGAGTTGGAAACCGATTCAGCAACTGATTGGTTCGGATTCCCCAGACCGGAAATCCTGGCGAAGAGCAACGAGGTTGAGTTGCGGGATTGCAAGATGGGCTATCGAGCTCCTTATGTTCTGGGCTCGGCACAGATGGTGGCATCCGGAGAAATCGACCTCGAATCGATTGCGAAAATGGATTGCGGTGACGCTCGCCAAAGTCTGCTGAAACTGCCGGGGGTCGGCCGCAAGGTGGCCGATTGCGTCCTGCTCTTCGCCTACGGGTTTCAGGAAGCGTTCCCGATTGATGTTTGGATTGGCCGCGGTCTACGGGAACTGTATTTTCCGCGCCGCAAACCGACGCGCCAGCGACTGGAAAAATTTACCGGCACTTACTTTGGTCCCTATGCCGGCTACGCCCAGCAATACCTCTTTCACTATGTCCGCACCAAGCGGACGGCTGACAAATCATGAACAAGAAAATCGAAGTCACCTTTACCCCTGCCGATTTCAACGCCTTGGCTGACCGAGACATCAGCGGGGCGGTCTGCGTCGTATTCGACATCCTCCGCGCGACCACCACCATGACCGCGGCCCTCGCCAATGGTGCCAAGGCGATCATTCCCGTCTGCACGATTGAAGAGGCCGTAAAACTGCGCCAGGAACGGCCGGAGGTCCTCCTGGCCGGAGAGCGTGATGGCGTGAAGATCCGCGCTAAGCAAGCGGGAGGGGTCGATTTCGATCTCGGTAATTCTCCGCGTGAATTCACCGAGGATGTTGCCGGTAAGACGATCATCACCACCACGACCAACGGCACTCGCGCTTTGCGAGCCTGCGTGGGGGCCAAGAATGTATTGATCGCATCCATGCTTAATTTGCGAACCATCGCCACCTGGATCGAGAAAAATGACGTCGATCATCTCGTTCTTGTCTGCGCCGGCACGCACGAAGAAGCCGCTTACGAAGATATGGTCGGAGCCGGTGCGCTCTGCGAAATGGTTTGGCCCTTGTTCGTTGCTGGTCACGTCGCTGATTCCGCCGAGATGGCGCGCCAGACCTATCGGATCGTCCAACGCGATTTGCTGAGCGCCATGCAATACGCGCAAAACGGTCGGCGGCTGCTGGCAAATCCGGACCTGGCCGAGGATGTCCGCTTTTGCATGCAGCGAGAGACATTGCCCATCTTGGCGGGCATGAACGACGCCGGAGAGGTGACCCTGATTTGATTCGCCTTTTCGGGACGGTTTCTTCGGCCTAGCTTCGGCTCATGAGCCAATCGATTTCTCGACGTGAATTCGGTCAAGTGATGGGGGCGGCAGCCTGCGCCGTTGGTGGCGGGCTGAACGCGGCGGAGACCAAGGACCCAATCATCGATATCCATCAACACACGCACTATCATGGGCGCAGTGACCAGCAGA
>JBMYQZ010000644.1:0-3461 GCA_049601855.1 Limisphaerales bacterium
GACGACTTTGCCGCCTTTCACGGTCACCTTTTGCGTCTTCAAATCCATCTTGCGATGCTTGGCCGTGATCTCGTAAGTGCCGTCCGGCACGTCCTTGATCGTGAAGTTGCCATTCTTGTCGGACACAGCGAAGTAACCGTGATCCAAGACGTTGACGTAGGAGAACATCCACGGATGCACGTCGCACTTGAAGCGAAGGAATTCTTCCGGCTTGTGGTAGGTGAACTTCAGGATCATAGGACCCGGGATCTGGGCCTTGTTGTATTCACGGTTGCCCGTGACCTTCGGGGTCGGGTGCACGTTGTGCAGCACCGAGTCAGAGTTCTTCACGTGGATCTCCTGACCGGCGCGGCAAGCGGAAACGTACGGCAGATATTCACAACCGCGCTGATCAATCACCAGCGGACCCTTGGCGGCCGGTCCACCCTTGAGACCCTTGATCTGCACCAGCACGTCGGCCAATCCCTTGTCTTCGCTCACCGCGAAGAAACGGGTCATCGGCCGTTTGCCCGGATTGAATTTCTTGAAGTTCAATCCGCAATTCGGATCGAGCGGAAGAGGCCTTTCGGGGGGTTGAGTTCCAGCGAACGAAACTTTGCCCGTCACATCACCCGCAACAGCGGAAAACGCGGTGCCACCAACAACAGCAGCAATTAACCAGTTTTTCATCATCTTTTAGCTTTAATTCGGACTATTTTCAGTTTTTTGGGCGACGCTAGCACCCGCCAGCAGGCCCCACAAGCGTTTTGTGAAAAATTTCACAAAGTCCACCTGTGCCATTTCAGACGACGCATCTTAGCCGGAAAATTCGCTGTGAAACGCTATCCAAAGGTATAACCGACCTTTGGACTATTGTCGGCGAACGCCGGACTCCGGCATCCGCTAATCGCATCGCTGGAACAGGGTGGAAAACTGGCGATTCCTCAACTTCTCAAGGATTGTCCGCTGGACACCGCAGATTGTCCGATGCAACCGATTCCACCCGTCAGAATAATGAACCAGCTTCTCAATTCGACGATCATCGGCGCGCGTAAGTCGAAACTCTCACGAGTCCGCCACTTACCCGAGTTTGCCTGACAGCGCGCTAGAGACTCCGCATGACGCGGGCCATTTCGAGGGCGGTGCGGGCGGCTTCGTTGCCGCGATTGAAGTCCTTGTTGAGACAACGGGCCTTGGCTTGCTGTTCGTCTTCCAGGAGGAGGACTTCGTGAACGATCGGAACGCCGTAGTAGACTTGGGCTTCAGCCAAGGCGTTGCTGACGGATTCCCCGATGTGCTGCGCATGGGTCGTGGCGCCACGCAAAATCACGCCGAGACAGATGATCGCGGACCACGGTTTCTCCGACTCACGCGAAAGGGCTCCGGCAACAACCGGGATTTCGTACGCGCCCGGTACGCGAATGGCGCGAACGACGTCTGCCCCAGCAGCCGCCAACTCGGCCTTCGCGGCGGAAAGCATGCTGTTGACGTAGCGGGCGTTGTACTTAGAGGCAACAATGACAAAGCGGCCACCTGCCTTCTTTGCCTTGGTCTGCTTGTTCTTGGTAAGCATGCGGTTGAGGTCTCAGTCAGATGAGGTGGCCCATCTTTTCCTTCTTGGTCTTCAGATACTGGGCGTTGTGCGGGTTGGGGCTGACCTTGATGGGAACCTGTTTGACGATCTCAAGACCGTAGCCGTCGAGGCCGACAACTTTCTTGGGGTTGTTCGTGAGCAGCTTGATCTTCTTGATACCGAGATCGACGAGAATTTGAGCGCCAAGTCCGTATTCGCGGAGATCCATGGGGTAGCCAAGCTTGCGATTGGCCTCGACAGTATCCATTCCTTCTTCCTGCAACTTGTAGGCTTGGATCTTGGCCGGAAGGCCGATCCCCCGCCCTTCCTGTCGCATGTAAACGATGACGCCGGCTCCGGCTTCGTCGACCTGCTTCATCGCCTGTTGCAGTTGCGGACCGCAATCGCAACGACGCGACCCGAACACATCCCCGGTGAGGCATTCGCTATGAACGCGCACGAGCACAGGCTTTTTGCCCCCAACCTTGCCCCTCACGAGGGCAATGTGGTTCTGGCCATCAATGGTCGAACGGTAAAGGTGGAGATCGAAGGTACCGAAATCCGTCGGCATCTGAACGGTTTCAATCTTCTCGACGAGGCGATCGCGTTCGCGGCGGAATTTGATCAGCTCCTCAATCGAACAAAGCTTCAGCTTGTGCTTCTTGGCAAAGCGCTTGAGCTGCGGGAGACGTGCCATCGTGCCGTCATCGCTCATCACCTCGCAGATAACCCCCGCCGGCCGACACCCGGCGAGTCTCGCAAAATCAACAGCGGCCTCGGTGTGCCCGGCCCGTTGCAAGACTCCTCCCGCTTTCGCGCGCAGAGGGAACACATGTCCCGGCTGCACAAGGTCTTCCGGAAACGAACGCGGTTCGGAGAGCACCTTGATGGTCTGCGCGCGATCTGCCGCGCTGATGCCGGTGGTGATACCTTCCGCGGCGTCGACGCTGACTTGGAAATCCGTCTTAAAGGTCTCCCGGTTCTGCGTGACCATACGCTCGATGCCAAGTTGCTTGAGCCGATCGCCGGTGGTGGGGACGCAGATCAAACCGCGGCCGAATTTGGCCATGAAGTTCACCGCCTTGGCCGTTACCTTCTCGGCAGCCATCACGAGGTCTCCCTCGTTCTCCCGATCGGCGTCGTCCACAACGATGACCATCCGCCCGCGGCGAATGTCCTTGATGACAGATTCAATGGAATCGAAACCCGATCTCATGCGGGTGGGAAGATAGCGGCGACCCAAAGTCGCGCCAGAATCAATTTTGTTTTTCGTCGCCCTTTTTCTCTTTGGACTTGGCCTTGGACTCCGCCTTCTTTTTCTCCTCGGCTTCTTTTCGTCGCTGGTGGGCCGTGGAACCGGAGATCAGGGCACGGTTCGGTTCCGAGAAAGGATTCTCAAAGAAACGCGTGTAACGCTTGAGATGTTGCTTGTGTTCCTCGGTCAAGGACGCCGGACGCGTGGCTTGGGAAGAACTGATCGCGACGTAATGACCTTCTTTCACCACATCTTCCGCCTCGAAGACGTTCTTGCCAGCGTAAATGCCTCCGTCGGCCACCACCGCCAAGGTCCGGCCCGATCCCGTCATCAGCAGCACACTCCCGTTGGACACCTTGAAGCCGCCCGAGGGGGTCGCAAACTGCATTTTCCGATCCGCGGCCATACTCGTGCGCGAGAACATCCAACCGCGCTCCAACGTAACCCGAGGTTCTTCGTCGAGGCTGGTGATATGAATCATACTGTTCTCCAAGAGCAAAATCTTGTGCCCTCGTACCATGACAATTGAGGCACTCTTCTCACCGGTAATCAGTCGATAGTCTTCATCCAGAATCTTGTGGTCGTCATTCATCCCCTTGGCCCGGGGCGATCGGTCGTCCTGCAACATGACCTCGCCCTGCCAATGCAACACCT
>JBMYQZ010000645.1:0-3458 GCA_049601855.1 Limisphaerales bacterium
CGCCCGCACTCAGTGCTTCCGCGATCGTGACCTCTTCAGTGTCCATCATCGCCCGGCCCAGATAGGTATCGATGGCACGAGTCCGGTAATTGTAGCGTCCGGTCATCAGGTTCGCCCGCGTCGGCGTGCAAACCGGGCTCACGTAAAACCGCGTCATGTGAGCCCCCCGCTTGGCCATCGCGTCCAAGTGCGGCGTTTGCACCACGGAGTTGCCTTTGAAGCCGTAATCCCATCCACCTTGGTCGTCGGTCATGATCAGGATGACGTGAGGGCGCTTCGGTTTGGCCGCGTGCCCGACGACGACGGTGAGAGCGAGAGCCAGGAGAATTCGTAGAATTTTCATGAAAATTGGACCGCAATGTTATGAATGCCTCCAATTGGACGCAAACCCCTTTCAGTCTTCACAATTTTGATGATTTCCCGAAAGCTTCCGCCCGGTTCGCAAAGGGCCCCGGCAGAATCCCCCCGCCCCCAGCGAGCCACAACCCACACAAACAGTCATATTTAGGCAGCACAAATGGCCCAAACCGCCGAGTCCGACAACAACACCAGCTTCCGCTTCGCAACTGGCGACACGCTGGTCTCCATCAAAAAGTCCATCCGCAACCACCTGAGCTTCACGCTTGCCCGTCACCCGGACAACGCCACCAAGAGCGAATGGTGGACTGCCACCTGTCTGGCCGTGCGTGATCGTCTCATGAATCACTTCATGCAGACGCAGAAGGTGCATCATTCCGCTGACACCCGTCGCGCTTATTACCTAAGTCTCGAATACCTCATGGGACGCGTGCTCTCGAACAATCTGCACAACGCCGGCATCTTCGAGGCCACCCGCGACGCGCTCAAGGAACTTGGCCAGGATCTCGAAGAGCTGTTCGAAGAGGAAGACGACATGGGCCTCGGCAATGGCGGTCTCGGTCGTCTCGCCGCGTGTTTCCTGGATTCTTTGGCAACGCTTGATCTCCCAAGTGTCGGTTACGGCATTCATTATGAGTTCGGACTGTTTCGTCAGAAATTCGAAGACGGCCACCAGGTCGAACACCCCGATGCCTGGATGCTCAAGGGTTGTCCTTGGGAGATCATGCGCCCGAATTACGTCCAGGAGATCCAGCTCTACGGCCGGGTCGAAAACCGCATGAACGACATGGGCGAATTCGAACCCGCCTGGGTCGACACCCGCACGCTCGAAGGCGTCCCCTACGACATCCCAATCGTCGGCTACGGCGGTAGCACGGTGAATTTCCTGCGCCTGTGGGAATCCCGCGCGTCCAAGGCCTTTGACCTCGATACCTTCAATGAAGGCGGCTACATCGACGCCCTCCGGGACAAGGCGATGGGCGAGACGATCTCCAAGGTTCTTTATCCCAACGACAAGACCGAGTCTGGTAAGGAACTCCGCCTCGTGCAGCAATACTTCTTTGTGAGTTGCTCACTGAAGGACATCATTCGCCGCTTCCTCGCCGCGCACGATGACTGGTCCCAGTTCCCTGAGTTCAATGTGATTCAGTTGAACGACACTCATCCGGCCATCGCCATTCCGGAACTCATGCGTCTGCTCCTTGACGAATATGGGATGAAGTGGGACCAGGCCTGGGAAATCGTCCGTCAGACCTTCAACTACACCAACCACACCCTGCTTCCGGAAGCTCTGGAGAAATGGAGCGTCCCGTTGTTCGAGAAGGTCCTGCCGCGTCACCTCCAGATCATCTTCGAAATCAACAACCGCTTCCTCAGCCACGACGTCGAAGATTGCTGGCCTGGCGATGGCGACAAGAAAGCTGCCTTGTCCATCATCGAAGAGAGCAACCCTCAGATGGTGCGCATGGCCTATCTCTCGGTCGTCGCCTCCGGCAAGGTCAACGGCGTCGCCGCCCTGCACACCGAACTGTTGAAGCGCCACCTCTTTCGAGACTTCCACGAACTCTACCCGGACAAGCTTATCAACATGACCAACGGCATCACCCCGCGCCGATGGTTGCTCGCGTGCAATCCCGGGTTGAGCAATCTCATCAACGACACGATCGGCACCGACTGGCCGGCCAATCTCGACGAACTAAAGGCTCTGGTCACCCATGCTGACAACAAGAAGTTCCAGGACAAGTTCATGGCCATCAAGCGCGCCAACAAGATCGCGTTGGCCGAGATCATCAACGATACCTGCGACGTCGAGATCGACCCCGACGCGCTCTTCGACGTGCAGATCAAGCGACTTCACGAATACAAGCGTCAGCACCTGAACCTTCTGCACATCCTCACGCTCTACCGTCGCCTACTGCACAACCCGGATCTCGATATCACCCCGCGCGTCTTCATCTTCGGTGCCAAAGCCGCCCCCGGCTACGACCTCGCCAAGAACATCATCCGCGCCATCAACAAGGTCGGCGAAAAGATCAACAACGACGAACGCATCGGCGGAAAAATCAAGGTCGTCTTCCCCGAGAACTACTGCGTCTCCCTCGCCGAGAAGATCATCCCCGCCGCCGACCTCAGCGAACAGATCTCCACCGCCGGCAAGGAAGCCTCCGGCACCGGAAACATGAAGCTCGCCCTGAACGGCGCCCTCACCGTCGGCACGCTCGACGGAGCCAATGTCGAGATCGGCGAAGAAGTCGGAGACGACAACATCTTCATCTTCGGTCTCAAGGTCGATGAAGTTGAAGAACTCCACGCCAAGGGCTACAACCCGCGCACCTACTACGATTCCGACGAGGAATTGAAGGCCGTCATCGACTGGCTCCGCTCCGACGCCTTCACCCCGGGCGAAACCGAAGCCTTCGAACCGATCTGCCGCAGCCTTCTCGATTGGGGCGACCCCTTCCTGGTGATGGCCGATTACCGGGACTACATCCGCGCCCAGGACGAAATTGGCGAAGCCTTCAAGGACAAGAAACGCTGGGCCAAGATGGCCATCATGAACACCGCCTGCATGGGCAAGTTCTCCAGCGACCGCACCATCAGTGAATATGCCGACCAGATCTGGAACCTCGATCCCGTAAAGGTCGAACGGCCTTAGCTGGGCTCAGGGTTTCTTCAACAGACGCACCAAGTCCTCACCGTTCCGAGTCCGATATTCGCCCGCATACTTCAGCGGGGTCATTCCGTAGCTGTCCTTCAAGTCCGTTCGCACACCGTGCTTCAACAGCACTCCGGCCACCCCAGAGGTATTCATGACTGCCGTATCGAACAGCGGCGGGTTACGGAGTGAACCGCGGGCGTCAACCCGGGCGCCAACCGCAATCAAGATTTCTGCGATCTTGGGACGCTTCCACCAAGCCGCCCAATGAAGCGCGGTGGAAATATTTCGATAGGGCTTGTGAAGGTTTCGCGTGTTCACGTTTGCCCCCGCAGCCAAAAGCATTCTTACCATCTGCAGCTGCCCCAAGCTCACCGCCAGCTGCAACACCGGTGCTCCCCCCCGGTCTGCGATCGCGCACGAGCCAAGGCTCAGCCTTCAAAAT
>JBMYQZ010000646.1:0-3449 GCA_049601855.1 Limisphaerales bacterium
CAACGGCCGGGCAATTGGCGAGCGAGGAGCCGTTCGAGGACATTGTCGCTCAGCTGCTGGAAAGCCCACATTACGGCGAGCGATGGGGCCGCCATTGGATGGATGTCTGGCGCTACAGCGACTGGTACGGTCTCGGCACTGAGATCCGCGACAGTCAGAAACACCTCTGGCGTTGGCGCGACTGGATCGTAGATTCACTCAACGAGAACAAAGGCTATCACCAGATGATCCGCGAAATGCTCGCGGGCGATGAAATCGCGCCGAACGATCCGAAGACGCTCGCTGCCACCGGCTTTCTCGCGAGGAGTTATTACAAGTTCAATCGCACGACCTGGCTCGACAACACCATCGAGCACACGGGCAAGGCCTTCATGGGTTTGACCGCGAATTGCGCCAAGTGCCACGACCACAAGTACGATCCGATCACCCATCTTGATTACTACCAGTTGCGAGCGATTTTTGAACCCTATCAGGTCCGGGTTGATGCCGCGCCCGGGGACTTGGATCTGGCGAAGAATGGATTGACGCGTGCTTACGACGGCAATCTCGACGCTGCCACCTATCTGCATGAGCGCGGTGAGGAGAGCAAGGCGGACAAGAGCAAGCGGATCAGCGCCGGACCCCCTGCCTTCTTGGCAACCGGATGGCAGTCGCCCAAGCCGGTGGAGCTTCCGTTCGAAGCTTGGAATCCCGACCTGCAGGAGTTTGTGCAGGAAGGGCTTCTGGCCCGGTCGAAGGAAAAGTTAACGCAGGCCGAGGCCCATCTGAAGAATCTGAAACTCCAAATGCCGACGACTGACAAGATCCAGAGCGAGCCCGCTGTCGAAGGATCCATCCTCGCCGACGACTTCAGCAAAGCGCGGCCGGATCTTTGGCAAGTCGTTGGCCAAGGTTGGCGTTATCAAGATGGTCTCCTCTCCTTGACCCAATCATCCTTCGACAAGTCCTGGTTGCGCTCCAAGGCGACGCATCCTCTGGATTTCGAACTCGAGCTGAAGTTCCGGACGACCGGCGGCGAACGATATAAGTCGGTGGGCGTCCGCTTTGACGTCGATAAGAGCGGAAAGAATTCCCACTGGGTTTACGCGAGCGTCAGTGGCGCGAAAGTGCACCTGGCCCAGACGGTCGAAGGGAGAGACAAATACTTCGGCGCCCTCGCCAAACGGCCGATCAAGGTGAATCAGGAATACACGTTGAACCTCAAGGTGCGCGGGCGACTGATCAACGTCGCGCTGAATGGAGAGTTCCTCTTCGCCGACAACCTGCCGAGCCGACAGCCCGGCGCCGTTCAACTCGTGGCGTATGAGGCCACGGCTGATTTTCACAGCATCGAGGTCCGGCATCTGCCGGCAGCGTCGGTGCTTGAGCAAGCGAAGACGAAGCCGACCGCGCCGGCGATCACGGCCAGCGATGTCGAACTGGCGGAAGCAAAACTGAATCTGGCCAAGGCGGATTACGCCTTCACCAAGGCGCATATCGATGCGGTCAACGACAAGGAAGGCGCGGTGGAAATGGCCCGACGACTGCAGCTGGATGCGAGCTTGGCCCAAGCAAGACTGGACCTGCTGGACGCAAAAAAGGCAACCAAGGCCGCGGCGACCGTCAAGAAACTGGTATCCGATCTGAAGGCTGGAAAGTTCCCAACCTACAAACCATTGACCGTGAGCACCGTGTCCCTCATCAAAACACCCAACAAGGATGCCCTGCCGGCCGGCGAAGGTTACCCCAAGACCAGCACCGGTCGTAGAACGGCGCTGGCGAATTGGCTGACACACCGCGATCATCCGCTGACCGCTCGGGTGGCCGTAAACCACATCTGGATGCGGCATTTCGGGACGCCGTTGGTTGAGTCGGTTTCCGATTTTGGTTTGCGAGCGGCGATGCCCAGGCATCAGGACCTGTTGGATTACCTGGCCGCTGAACTGATCGAGTCCGGCTGGGACATGAAACGCCTTCACCGCCTGATGCTTACTTCAGAAACCTGGCGTCGTAGCTCTTCCAATCTGGACGCCGATCCCAAGACCCTCGCTGCCGATGGCGGCAATCGTCACTATTGGCGCATGAACAGCCGGCGTATGGAGTCTCAGGTCGTTCGCGACAGCCTGCTTCACCTGGCCGGCACGCTTGATTTGTCGCGGGGCGGCCCTTCAGTCCAACCCTCGCCCAATGTCCAGCGACGCAGTCTCTATTTCTTTCATTCCCGGGACGGGCGTTTCAAATTCTTGGAGACCTTCGATGACGCCGACGTGTTTGCCTGTTACCGGCGCAGTGAAAGCGTTGTTCCCCAGCAGGCCTTGGCGATGATGAACAGTCAAACGACGACCGCGGCATCAAAACAGATTGCTGCGGCGTTCAAGCAGGACCTGACTCCCGAAGCCTTCGTCCAGGCTGCGTTCTTGAAGATCCTGGCCCGGCCGGCCGCCGAAAGTGAGCTGGCCAAAAGCCGGTCGTATTTGAAAGGACAAACCAAGCGCGAGCATTTCATTCATGCCCTGCTCAACCACAATGACTTCCTGGTGATTCGATGAACCGCGATTACGACATTTCCAGGCGGACAATGCTGCAATCCGCTCTCGGCTTCAGTGCCTTGGCGGCCAACGGCATCATGGCTGCCGAACATCATGGGTTGCCGGACGGAAATCCTCATTTCCCGCCCAAGGCAAAACGCGTCATCTGGTTGTTCATGCGTGGCGGCGTCAGCCACATGGAGAGTTTTGATCCCAAACCGGCGATCAATACCTATGCCGGCAAATCAATCGGCGAAACACCACACAAGGACGTGCTGGATCCCGAGAAGATCAGAGAGCTGCGGATCCCGATCAAGGGCGATGGCAACGGCCATGCCCGCACCAAGATATTCCCGCTGCAAACCGGCTTCGCTAAGTATGGCCAGTCCGGAATTGAGATCAGTGACTGGTTTCCGCATATCGGATCCTGCGCCGACGACATCGCCTTCATTCGGTCGATGTGGACGAGTGACAACAACCATGGCGCCCAGGTGCAGTTTCACTCCGGCCGTCACTTTCTGGATCCGCGCGTTCCGACCATTGGCGCCTGGATCAACTATGGACTCGGTTCGCTCAGTGACGACCTGCCGCAGTTTATCAATATCGGCCCGCGCTTCTTCGACAAGAAGGATGCCCACTACCTCGGTCCGGCTTATGAAGCTGTCAACCTGAAGATCGATCCCAACAACCCTCTCGATTACGCCAAGCCAACCAACGGGATGACGGTCGCGGAGCAACTCAAGAACCTCGAGTTCACCCGATCTCTCAATCGCCTTGCCGCCGAACAATACCCGCTCGATCCGGTCATCGAAGCCAGGATGAAATCCTACGAGCTAGCCTTTCGGATGCAGACGGCCGTTCCGGAAACGTTGGACTTCACGAATGAGTCGGCGGAAACCCGGGCGCTCTATGGACTCGATCAACCGGAAAACAAGGCCTTCG
>JBMYQZ010000647.1:0-3444 GCA_049601855.1 Limisphaerales bacterium
GTTGACCATGGAGGACAAGCCCGTTGACGCTCTCCGCAAGAAGAAGGATTGCTCCATCGCCCGGGCTGTCGAAGCCGTGAAGGAAGGCTCGGCCGATGCCATCATTTCACCGGGCAACACCGGCGGCATACTCAGTGCGGGGACGATTCGATTGCGGACACTTCCTGGGATTACCCGCGGTGCCATTGCCACCGTCATGCCGGAACCGGAGAATGAATTCGTGCTGCTCGATGCCGGCGCCAACACCGAATGCAAACCGTTCCACCTGGCCGAGTTTGCGGTGATGGGAAGCATTTATTCGCGCGAGATCCTCGGGAAACCGCAGCCTCGGGTTGGCATCCTCGCCAATGGCACCGAAGAGAACAAGGGCAACGAACTGACCTTGGAGGCCAATCGCATTCTCAAAGGGCTGAATCTCAATTTTATTGGCAACGTGGAAGGACATGATCTGTTTCACAACAAGGTTGATGTGGTCGTGTGTGATGGCTTCGTCGGCAACATTGTGTTGAAGACCTGCGAGAGCATGGCCCGCGGAATGATGGGCTGGCTCAAGGCCGAGCTCACCTCCAATCCCGTGCGGACGGCCGGAGCCTTCATTGCGCAGGGTGCGTTCAAGACCTTGAAGCATCGGTTGAATTCCGACAGCTACGGAGGTGCCCCGTTGCTGGGTTTGAATGGCGTGGTGATGAAAGCGCATGCGTCGGCCAGTGAAGTGGCCATCATGAACGCGGTTCGCTGTGCCACGGAGGCAATCCAACACAACGTGAACCAGGCCATCATCCACGACATGGAGGAGGCCGCCGATTATCTGGAGCAATTCCGCGCTGCGGCCTGATACGATTTACTCATGAGCGACCTGCCAGAAAAGAGTTTCAAGAATCCGCGTGCGGAACATGACTTTCGCGGGCGAACGTGTTCCATCGCTGCCGTCGGTTCCTACGTGCCGGAGAAGGTGATGACCAATGCCGATCTCGAGAAGATCGTCGACACTTCCGATGAATGGATCACCTCTCGCACGGGTATCAAGGAACGGCGGATGGCCGCCGACGACCAGGCGACCTCGGACCTCGCCACCATCGCGGCCCGCCGGGCGATGGAACGGGCGGACATCAAGGCCGAGGAAATTGACCTGATCATCGTCGCGACCATCACGCCGGATATGCCGTTTCCTTCGACCGCCTGTTTGGTGCAGGAAAAGATTGGAGCTCATCATTCCGCGGCGTTTGACTTGGAGGCTGCCTGTTCCGGATTTGTTTACGCGCTGGAGATCGGACAACAATTCATCATGTCTCGCACCTATGACTGCGTGATGATCATTGGTGCAGAGAAATTGAGCTCAATCATCGACTGGGAAGATCGCAATACCTGCGTACTCTTCGGAGACGGGGCCGGGGCGGTCATTCTGCAGAACCGGCCCTCAGCCCACGGGTTGTTGACCGCGAAGATGGGCGCCGACGGTCGCAAGGCGGAGCTTCTTTCCATGCCTGGTGGTGGCAGCCTCAATCCCGCCACCTCAGAGTCGGTGAAAGGGCGGTTGCATTACCTCCGCATGGATGGGCGCGAGATCTTCAAGAACGCCGTGACGGCCATGTGCAATGCAGCGGCTGAAGTGATGGATCGCTGTGATGTGTCCATCGCTGACATCAAGTTGGTCATTCCGCATCAGGCCAACAAGCGCATTTTGGATGCTGTGGGCAAACGACTCGGTATCGCCGCCGACAAGGTGTTCATGAATCTGGATCGATACGGCAACACCTCCGCTGCATCCGTCGTGATTGCCTTGGATGAGGCTGTGGAGCAGGGACGCCTGGAACGTGGCGATCTGGTCTTGATGCTGGTATTCGGCGCCGGCCTGACTTGGGGCGCAGCCATCCTTGAGTGGTAAAATGCCGACCGCCGTTTGACGAATCGCCATACAGTGATATACTACTTAATCGTTTTTCTATATGAGCGCAACCTCTCTTGACACCTCCGGTGTCTTCAACGTCCCCGCCGAGCCTACCATCGATGCGGACCACATTCTTCACCTCACACCGGACAATACCCTTATCCGCCGCAATGGCATCGAGTTCCATTATGGCCAGGAATTGGCCCCGTGGACGGAGATGACCGTGGATTTGCATGATCCGGTCGATGGATCGGAAATCAAGGCGACCGGTGTGGTGGTGTCCTGCAAGGGCGACCGCCATCGTGGCTACGACGTGTCGATGGTTCTGATGAATCTCACCGACACGAATCGCGCCCGTCTCAGCCTGCTGGCGTATTCCAGCTTGGCATAATTCGAGTGGGCGCTATAACCTGCGCCCATGCTCGAAGATGTCCCCGAGACAGAAAAAGGTCCGGAGTTAGAATACTTCAACGAGGTCCTGAAGACTGGCGTTGAGAACGGTTGTTCTGACGTCCACATCAAAGCTGGATCCCCCGCCACCTTTCGTATTTCGACTGAGCTGCGATCGTTGGATTTTATCCCCGACCAAAAATGGATGACTGCCGTCATCAAGGGGATCTGCCCGATTCACCTTCAGCCGGGTCTCGAAGCTGACCGGGAAACCGACTTCTCATACGCAATCAAAGGAGTCGGCCGATTTCGGACCAACGTGTTCCAAGCGCTCGGCAGATGGTGCATCGTCATGCGCTATGTGAAGAGCGAGCCGCCTGATTTGAAGAAACTGGGATTGCCGGACATTCTTACGGAAATCTCCGAGTCTGAGCGTGGTATCATCCTCATGGCGGGAACCACGGGTAGCGGCAAGTCCACGACGATGGCGGCCATGCTGGAGCACATCAATACGCACTTCCGCAAGCACATCGTCACGTTGGAAGATCCCATCGAGTTTGTGTTCGAAGAGAACCAGTGCGTTATCGAACAGCGTGAGGTGACACTGGATACCATGACATTTCAACGTGGTCTGAAGAGTGCGCTGCGTCAGGATCCCGATATCATCATGGTGGGCGAGATGCGTGACGCCATCAGTTTCAAAGCCTCCATCAGCGCGGCGGACACTGGGCACATGGTGATGTCCACGATGCATACCACCAACGCGGCCAGTTCCCCTGGTCGTATTCTTGAGTACTTTCCGCCGGAAGAACGCGAATCCATCCGCAAGCAGCTCGCGGGTGTATTGCACGCGATCATTTGTCAGCGCATGTGCCCGAAGATCGATGGAGGAATGGTGCCTGCTCAGGAGATTTTCCTGAACAGCTCGACGATGAAGAAAGCCCTTGAAGAGGGTGAGTTCGGCAAAATCCCGAGTATTATGGAAGGCAGTAAGGACGAGGGTATGCAGAGCTTCAATCAGTGTGTTTATGACCTCTGCATGAATGGAATCATCAGCAAGGAGACTGCGTTGGAAAAAGCCACGAACGCTCAAGCCGTCGCGATGATGTTCGAAGGCATCTTTCTCAGCGGTGGTGGTATTACCGGCTGAGTTTCTCGAACCAGTA
>JBMYQZ010000648.1:0-3443 GCA_049601855.1 Limisphaerales bacterium
CCGCCTATGGATCCCGCACGCAGAAGAAGCGGTTGGCTTCCCTGCCGGGACGCGGCGCAGCTGTGCTACGCAACGCGCTTGCCAAAGACCGCTCGATGCAGGTGCGGCAGGCCGTGGCCAGATACCTTTGTCGGCGTGTCAGGTATCACGGCGGGAGCCGAATACGCCAAGGACTCGAATGCCTGAGTCGCGATTCAGAAGCCTCCATCCGCGCCATGGTTGCTTCAGATCATCGCCTGTCGGACGCCGCCATCTCCCGACTGGCTGTCGATCCGAGTCCGAGAGTACGCCAGGAGGTCATCGAGCACCATCCAAGGCAGGCACCGGGTGACCTAGGTCTATTGGATGAGCCGAGCGAACATGTCCGTTTCCGGGCCGCCAAAACCCTGCTCCGCGGATGGGGCCGAACGCCGAAACAACTGGCGCGTCTTAGCGAAAAGGTCGCCGCTGATCCATCGACGAGATTGCGATGGGTTGCGGCCGGTTCGGGCGTCTGCTCCCGAAAGGCGATCCGGCTGCTGATCGACGACCCTGAAATCTTCGTGCAGCGCCAACTGCTGCAACATTCACTACCCAAGACCGCAGCCGCCATCAATCGATCGTGGGCCGGCATCAAGGGCACCAAGGCCATTCGTGTCAAGCAACTCGAAACATCATCGGATCCCAATCACCGGGCCCTCGCCGCCGCCCTCACCGCGGCGGGAAAACGCCGCCTCGACCGACTGGCCAATGACCCCTGCTGGTATGTCAGGGCCGTTGCCTTGAGCAATACGCGCATCACCCGTGCCCTGGTTGAGCGGCTGGCGAGAGACCTGCACCCGCTGGTACGGGAAACCGCCGTCGGGCAACTCAAACAACTCGCTCGCTGAATCCAACGACATGCTCATGAACCCTCAAGAACTGCATCAAACCCTGTCGCAACTCATCGCCGCGGAATCCCAAAGATCGGTCATGATCTGGGGTCCTCCCGGCGTCGGCAAATCCAGCATCGTCGGCCAGGTGGCCACGGAGAACGACCTGCTCCTGACCGATCTGCGGCTGAGTCAGCTGGCTCCCACCGATCTGCGCGGACTACCGGTGGCCGATGGCGATCGATCCCGTTGGTTGCCGCCTGAATTCCTTCCCGAGGAAGGGCGCGGCATTCTTTTCCTCGATGAACTGAACATGGCGCCCCCGGCACTCCAGGGCATTGCTCAACAGTTGATCCTCGATCGGCGTGTTGGCAGCTATTGCGTACCACCCGGTTGGCATGTCTGGGCCGCGGGTAATCGCAAGGAAGACCGCGCGTCGGTCTTTGATATGCCGGCTCCCCTGGCCAACCGCTTTCTGCACTTCACCGTGGAACCCCACTGGGAAAGTTTTCGCAGCTGGGCCGCTCGTTGCGGACTGCATGAGCAGGTCATGGCTTTTGTCGCCTTCCGTCCCTCCCTCTTGCATCAACCCGACGGCAACGCCCCGGCGTGGCCTTCCTGCCGGTCCTGGGAAATGGCCTCGGAACTCCATGACGTCGGAATGGGCATCGCACCCGCTGTCGGCGAAGGGACTGCTGCCGAGTTCAACGCCTTTACCGACGTCTGCCAGAGCCTGCCGGACTTGGATGTAATCCTCGCCGGGGACGGCCAATACATTGAGTTCCCGGAGGAACCCTCGTTGCGCTACGCGGCAAGCATCGGTCTAGGCGTCAGGGGAACGGGTGCCGAAGCCGTGACCCATGGATTCCGCTGGCTGCTGGAGAAGGCCGGCGCCGAATGGTGCCAGCTCTACATTCACACCGTCCGAGATCGGGCGAGTACCAACGGCCAGACAGGCCTCCTGGCTACCCTGCTCAAGGAAGATGTCCGGATGCGGGACTTCCTCGGCGAACTCATGGCCGCATGAAACCGGCGAATGCCATCTCGGCGAGCATCCTCCGCGTCCGCTCGCGCACGCCCTTCTTTGGGGCTCTGGCCATGTTCGTGCGGCACGAGTTGAGTGAGGCGATCCCCACCGCATGCACCGACGGAAAAACGGTGACTTTCAATCCCGGTTTTGTAGCCGGGCTCTCACCCGCCGAGCTGGCGGCCGTGATGCTCCACGAACTCCTGCATGCGGCCCTGCTGCACGCCGAGCGACGTGGAAAACGCGATGCGCTGATCTGGAACGTGGCCGCGGACATCGTGGTCAATGGGATCATTCGCCGGGAAACCGGGCGGACCGGGGAGCAGTTGATCGTGTTGCCAGATTCGGCTCTGGTGGACCCCGAACTGGAGGACCTGGAGGTGGAAGAGGTCTACGAAGTGCTGCTTCAACGAGCCGTGCCCATCGAGATCAACTGGATCGGGATGGATGTAGCCACGGAGCCAACCGAATCTTCCCCCGAAGAAGTGAAGCAGCTGGAGGGTGAATGGCGTCAGGCCTGGAGACAGGCAGCGACGACCTTGGCACTTACAAATCATGGCCGGTTACCTGCCGGATTGCGTCGCCTCGTCGATGCCGTCACCGCTCCGCAACTCGACTGGCGGACAATGCTCTGGCGGCACGTGGTCCGCACCCCCGTGGACTACGGAGGCTTCGACCGGCGCCACGTATCCAGGGGACTCTACCTTGAAGAACTGGAAGGAGAATCCGTGAACGTGCGAGTGGCCGTGGACACCAGTGGATCGGTCGGTCAACAGGACCTCGGCCGATTCGTTGCCGAGTTGCGGGAGATCATCCGCCTATATCCGCACATCAACGCCAGCCTCTATTTTGCAGATGCCCAGTTGTACGGACCGTATCGACTGACAGATGACGACCTGCAACGCCCAGAGGGTGGTGGTGGTACATCCTTTGTTCCGTTCTTCGAGGAGATTGAAGGCAACGACGATGTTGGCCCGGACACGCTGCTGGTCTACCTGACCGACGGCTTTGGCAAGTTTCCGGAGCGTCCGCCGGCAGCCCCTGTCCTTTGGGTGGTCACGCCCGGCGGCCTGGCGACCGAATGTTTTCCTTTCGGCCAGGTTTGTCGTCTCCGCACGGAATGAAGAGTAGGTAGAGCGATCGCAGCCGTCCGCTACCTTGGCCGAAGTAATCTCGCGATATTTGAGGTGGGGGGGGGCAATAACCGGCACTGGATGTGACAGGTCGATCGGCCGAGAAGACCGCGGAGTCTGCATGGATGGTTGCACATTCATCGCCGCTTGCCGGTCCCGGGACCTCCACCGCTGACAATGTTTCTCGAACGCGGCTGTTCACGTCTCAGGCGATTCTCGGGATCGAAGTTCCGCCACGCTCGATTGAGACGCCGTTCTTCTCTTCTCCGGTTGGCTTCGCGCTTCCTAACTTCGCCCCCGTTCCTTAAACCGCGATAGCTTGTCCACGTGACGGAGATCAAATGGATTGAGACTACTTGGGGTTAATCCTTCAACTTGCTCGATGGCTAGCTGTCGTTGGGTGTCGCCTTTTGTTGGCACAACACTTGAACG
>JBMYQZ010000649.1:0-3429 GCA_049601855.1 Limisphaerales bacterium
GGACTCAGGGGTTTTCACCGTATTCCATCTGCAAAAAAGAGGTCCCGGATCCACCCGACTGGATCCGGGACCTTACTTTTTGGACGGCAATCCCGACAAATGCCGTCCGGATCTTAACAACCATGAACCAAAGTGTTCCGGGCCGGAGACAGGCAATTGGTTGAGGACCGCCTGATGAGGATTGCGGTTTCTCCCCGACCGGGAAACAAAGAGAGTTGCGACACTTTCATCTGATCTGAATACAAGGTGACACAGCTGTGTAAATCGTGGCTTCCGGCTTTGTTCAGCGATTGTAAAAGTTGGGCATCGAGATTCTTGTATTCGCCCAGTGGTCGGATTGCTATGTTGCGAAGCATGAAGGCGCTGACGAGACCAGAGCGAATTTTCACCCATGAGAGTGATCTCGATGGATTGCTTTCGGGGTTGCTGCTCGGGCGGCTGGCGAAAGAGGAGTTTGGCGACGAGATCAAACTGGAGGCGCACAGTTATCCCTCTTGGAAGATGCGGAATCTTTCCGAGCGAAATGCGTGGGTGTGCGATTTCACATTTGAGAAACGCATGGATCGTCCTGGTTGGATGGTGCTGGACCATCACACGACGAATGTCGAGGCCGAGCAGTGCCGGTTGATTCACGACCTGGAGAAATCAGCCAGTCTTTTGTGCTACGAACTTTGCAAGCAACATGGCATTCGTACGGAGGCACTCGACCGCATCGTCCACCTGAGCAACGTGGCCGATCTGTATCTGAAGCAGGACGACGAGTTCCAACTGGCCATTGACTACGCCAACCTCGTAAAGACGTACGGCTTTTGGAACATGCATGAACTCATTGGTGGCGAGGCGGAGAAACTGCTGGATCATCCTTTGCTGGAGGTGATTCAGACGAAGCGTCGCATTGAGGATCCCATGGGCTTCGAATACAGCAGTCGGCACATCTTCAAGGTCACTGACGCACTCGGGGTCGTCGACACGGTCGTCGGTGACAGCAACAGCATCGTTCATCAATTGTTGGAGAAAAAGATGAGCAGCCATGCCGTCCTGGCGACCATGTTTCAGAAGGCGAATCGGCAGGTGATTGTCAGTTTCCGCAGCCTGAACGGAGAAGCCATCGGGATCGCGCGGCAGTTCCAAGGCGGCGGACACGCCAATGCTTGTGGGGCGACACTGCCGAAGTCCGTGAGCTCGATCGACGAAGCCATCCTCTATATGCGGCAGATCTTGGAGCCGCAGAGGAGCGCGGAGAGTGGACTCGCCAGTCTCGAAAGCGCGTTCGCCGATCTGAGGTTGGATTGATTCAGGAGTCCGGGAAGAAGGTTCGGATCTTTTCCACTGCCCGGGCGCGATGGCTCAAGCTGTTCTTGATGTCCTTGCCAAGTTCCGCGAACGAGCGGTCGTGGCCATCGGGGACGAACAAGGGGTCGTAACCAAATCCTCCCTCGCCGGCGCCGGTCGTGGTGATCCGTCCTTCACAGGTTCCTTCTGCGAAGAAGGTCTTGTGATCCGTGCCGATGTGCAGGAGAGACATCAGGACCAGGGAGCACTTGAACCGGGCCTTACGTTGCTCGGCGGGCACACCGTCGAGTAACCGCAACAACTTGGCGTTGTTGTCGGTATCGCTGCTGTTGCTGGCCGCTCCGGTATCCAAGGCGGCAAATCGCGCCGAATGCACTCCCGGTGCGCCGTTGAGGGCATCGACTTCGAGCCCGGAATCGTCGGCGAGAATGTAGGTCTGCGGGTCGCTAAAACGATTGCTGTGATTCTCGGCGAGGTAACCGGCGATCGCCTGGGCCTTGATTCTGGCGTTGTCGCCAAAATATTCTCCGTCTTCCATCGGTGTCGGCGCATCATCGAACTCGTCGAGTGACAGGCACCGGAACTTCGCGCCCAAGATGCTTTGGATCTCCTGTACCTTGTGCGCGTTGTGGGTGGCAATGATCAGCGTCGTCATGGCCTCAGGATATTTTGCACCCGGACGCGCGGCCAAGACATTTGGCACCCATCAGGGGCGCCGCAGCCGATAGAAACGTCCTGTGCCGGAGATCGGTATGTCGATCTGCGTTCGGCCGTCCATAAGCACTTGGATGAAAGACTCCGCGGTCCACGGCGGGGCGGGCGAGGCAAACGGACGGCTTTCCACGATCCAGCCCGTTTCGGTGGAAGGCCAGCTGATGCGAATGTTGGCACCAATACGCTCAATCGTGAGGGACGGCGGGTTGATCTGGGATGGGACAGTGATTACAAACTGCGCGTCGGCGAAGAGACCTTGGGAATCGGTGGCCCGGAGGGTAATCGTTCCCGATCCGGTGAAGCCGCTGTTCACGGTGACGGTGAGGTTGGTGCCATCGGTGATCGAGGCGGTGAGCAGGTCGCTATTGGAGACCGAGTCGACGGTGAAGGTGAGCTGCTCGGACGGGGTCTCAATATCGATGAAGTTCAGGGTGAGATTGCTGACGATGGTGGTCGGCACGGTGGTCACGATCACCGGGGCGAAGGGACGCAGGAGACCGGGCGCTTCGTTGATATCATTGAGATTGACGGTGATCTGCGCGGTGTCCGAATAGCTCGGGACGCCGCTGTCCGTGACCGTGACGGAGAACGTGAGGTTGGTACGGCTCTCAAAGTTGAGGGGGATGGACGATGCCACGTGAATTTCTCCGCTGTTGGCATCGATCACGAAGGCACCGAACTGGTTGCCGGCGGTGATGGCGTAACGCAACAAACCGTTGAATCCGGTATCCGGATCAGCGGCGGAAACGGTGCCGACCAGCGTGCCGACCAGCGAATGCTCATCCAAGGCGAAGGTCTGGTCGTCCACGTTGGGAGCTTCGTTCAGGTCGATCAGGCTCAGGGTGACGGTGTTGGTGTCGCTCAGACTGGGCGTGCCCATGTCGGTGGCCTGGACCACAATCTCCAAGGTCGGACTGGTTTCGAAATCCAATTGCGTGCTGTCCTGCACGAATATGGTACCGGACACGGGGTCGATGGCCAGGGCGGTGGATCCGCTGCCACCGATGATCGAATAGCGGAGGACGCCGCTGTCCCCGCGATCTTCGTCGGTGGCGATCATGGCACCCAAGGTCGCGGTGTTCACGGCGTTCTCGATGGTGGTCATCGTGCCGGGGAAAGCGCGCGGCTGTTCGTTGACGTCATTGAGGGTGACGGTCACCGTGGCGGTATCGAGCAGGGTTGGAGTGCCACCGTCGGTCGCGGTGATGGTCAGCGAAAACGCCGGGGTCACCTCGAAGTTCAGCGCGGCCTGACTGGCCACGGTGATGGCGCCGCTGTTCGGATCGATGGCGAAGGCGGCCCCGATGTTGCCGGAGGTGATGGTGTAAACAAGCATGCCATTGGGGCCGTTGTCGGGATCGGTTCCGGTCACGGAACCCAACAACGTTTGTGCGGCGCTGTTTTCATCCAGGGCAAAACTCG
>JBMYQZ010000650.1:0-3429 GCA_049601855.1 Limisphaerales bacterium
AGATTCGACAGGTAACGCCGTTGGGTCTGTCGGTGGGGCACAGCGAGGCAAGGGGACTGATGTATTCGCCGCAGTGGATGCGGGGATTCAATTTGCCGGTTTCACGGAATGGTTCAAAGCAAGGGAACATCCGTCAAACAGTCCGGAATTCAAGGGGATTACAAAATCAGAGCGTGGTGTAACAGGAGCATGGGGGCGTCGGAAGCCCGCGGTGTTGGTGCAACTCCAGCCGTTCTGACCATTTCAACAAAGAGCCCGCGTAGCTCAATTACCAGAGCGCGACGCTTCGAACGTCGAGGATGAGGGTGAGAGTCCTTCCGCGGGTACCATTTTACGGAAGTTGAACCGGACAAGCGTGCCGGAGCTGTCTTGAAAACAGCATGCACCGAAAGGTGTGGGGAGCATGACCTCCGACTTCCGCCACTTTCGGAAGTAATCAGTGATCATAATCGGTGGTCAGTTTGGCACTCGCGATGCGCCAGCAACTGATTACCGATGACTGTTCACTGATCACTGAACACGGCCGTGTAGTTCAATAGTAGAACAACTGTCTTACACACAGAAGACGAGGGAGCGTAACCTTCCATGGCTACCATTTTGCAGAGGCAGGGTGAAGAGGTGCGGAGGGCTGCTACTTGCTGGCCACCGGTTTGCCGGCTTTGGGTAGGCCGGCGCTGAGTTTGAGGAGCTCCGATTTGAGCTTCTCCATGACGGTCTTTCGCTGGGCGATGGGGGCATAGTAATAGAATCCCTTGTCGCGGATCTTGATGCCGAGGAGATCGTTGACGGCCTTGTTCATCATGCGCTGGTTGTAGCCGTAGTCTTCGACCGTCATTTGGTCGAGGAGGTCGGGCAGGGCATAGACGGCTTTGCGACGGGTAATGGCTCCGGCAGTGGCAATACGCGTGGGGGCGTGATCGCTCTTCATCCAGGCGTGCACGACCGGGGCATCGCGGTCGGCGTAGTAGCGGGCCATGGCTTCGTTGGAGACCTTGAAGTGCGGGTCATACCATTCGTTGAGATACTTGAGGGTCCAGTTGATGGACTTGTCGAGGTGACAAAGGTTGCAGGCGTTGACTTGGTTGGCCTCGATGAGGTCGCGATCGATCGGATTGACGATGCGATGGGTGCGAACCATGCGGCCGAGACCTTCGTTGGTGTGCGGCATGTGGCAGTCCATGCAATGGCTGCCGTCACCGCTGGCGTGATGGGTGTGGGCAACCCGTTTCTCGGAGTCGTTGAATTGTTGGTGGCAGGCGAGGCACTTGGCGTCGTCCTGCTGTGGTGTGCGGGCCCATTTCAAACCAACGGTCTCGTGCGGGTTGTGACAGTGGGCGCAGCTCATGGCGTTCATGTTGTGCGCTTTGGCTTTCACGGGATCGTAGCAGTGGCCGTTCATCGCCTCCGTGTACTCGGTTGAGTTCCAGGCCTGCAGGCCGTTGGCGTAGCTCTGGCGTGACCCGCTGTGACAGCGGGCGCAGATGAAGTTGATGTTTTCAGGCGTTTTGCCGTTCAGGGCGTCGCGGTCGGTGGCTTCCGTGATCAGATGCGGACTAACCGGATAGAATGCGGGCAAGGAGTTGGATTTTTCTTTGGTGCTGTTTACCACGTGATCGCGGCAACCGTAGTGGCACGCTTCGCAAGTGATGCCTTGGAGCACCACGGTTTCCTCCAGTTTCAAATCGCGGATCTTCGCGGCAATTTGCACGACCTCGTCGTTCCGATAATCGACAAAGGGTTTGTCGCCATTCATCACCTCCGGATGCGCATCAGAGAGGTAGGAGGAGAGAAACATGGAAGTCTGGTGCGGCGCATAGGCGGCCCAACGCTTGATGCCGGCGCGCCGGAACATCCGGTCGCCTACGGGATAGGCGTTGTGGCAATCGGAGCAGGCCTGGCTGTAAGGGACTGACAGATGCGGCTCGAAGGAGTCCGGAATGTCGTCGTCCGGGTGCACATGAACGGGGGGCATGAAATGCTGCTCCTCGACATCCCAGGCGAAGGGAAGCACGTGCTCAACCTTGTGACGATTCAGTCCGAGTTCGTCCCGGTCACTCACCAGAAAGCCGGCGTAGTCCTGCATGTGCCGCCATCCGATCGTGCGCGTAATCCGATACAGCCACGTCTTGCCACCGCGTTTGAGTTCCATGTGGTACTGGCCGTCTCTGGTGAAGAAACGGGCCTTGCCTCCTTCATATTCAATCGTCTGCTTGCCGGAGAAGTCGCCGACCACCGTCTTGGCGGAGGCGAATTGCGTCATCCGATGATGACCGTGTGCGGACCACTTGTCGTGATTGGCGATGTGGCAATCGCGACAGGAATCGGACCCGATGTAGTCCGCATGCCGGACATTGCTGTTGGTGCCGGTGTTGAGGGCGTTCTGCCGGAACCCGGCCGGCACATCATCCCACCAAAGGACGTATTCGTGACGCCAGAGGTTGGTAAAGCCGGAGTGCTCGATGGAACGCGGTTCCAACACTTCCGCGGCGACGTCGTTGGTCGTTTGTACGGCCAATTCGGCAGCAATCTGTTTTTCCAGCTCTTTCTGGCTGGGGCTGGTCACGATGTAAATCCCAACCACTACAAACAGACCGAGCACGACGGCCGCGAGCAGTTGGCCGGGCGAAGATGGTTTGGCCTGTTCTGTAGATTCGGGTTCTGGCTTGGTATCGGCCATTGGTTCGTCTGAACGATACGAAAGAGGCACCGCCGCAGCAATGCGAGATTGACCGAACTCCTCTCCCTTTTTTGCCATGCAAGCATAGTCAGCGATGCTCCGGTTTCGTAAACCGGCCAGGTGGGCGCACCTCCCGCGCATGGCTCCATTTCTGGTGGGCGTAGCATAAGGGTAGTGTGCTGGATTGTGGTTCCGGCGGTGCGGGTGCAAGTCCCGTCGCTCACCCCAATTTCAGTATTCAGTGAACAGTCATCGGTAATCAGCTGCTGGCGCACAATCGAAGGTCCAACTGAACACCGGATATTGATAACTGATTACTTTTCCGAACGGCTCGGATGCTGAAGTAGTCGAGGCACGTGATTGCAAACCACGCCTTAGCAGGTGCAAGTCCTGTCCGGGCCTCCATGCGATGGTGGTGTCAAAAGCTAGCATGACGGACTTCCACTCCGTGGGTCAGGGTGCAACTCCCTGCCATCGCACCGTTTTGAAAGTATTCAGTGATCGGTGATCAGTATTCAGCTGGGCTTCGGTAGAGCGCAGCGACTGATCGCCAATGAGTGACAATTGATTACTGAACAAGCCGGTCAGGAACAGGCAGCGGTTCACGGTCTTGGTAAGACCGGGGGCGGGGTGCAACTCCCCGGGCCGGATCCATTTTGATATCCCAAGAACGCAGGCGGCCAAGTGGCCAGGTTGGTTTCATACGCCGATTGGTGGGGCGCGATACCCTGGCCTGCGAATTTGTTTTTCAC
>JBMYQZ010000651.1:0-3429 GCA_049601855.1 Limisphaerales bacterium
TCTATCCGCCGCTCATCGCCAAGGACAACCCCTGGCTCAGCGACAGCGACGAACGCCTCATCAAGGTCGTCCTCAAGGGCTTGTGGGGTCCTATGCAGCTCCGCGGACAAACCTTCGATCCCAGCAAAGGCGTCCCGCCAATGCCGGGATTCGCCGGCCTTTTGAAAGACGACGAAATCGCCGCCGCCATCAACTACGCCCGCAACAGCTTCGGCAACAAAGCCAAGTTCATCACCGCCGCCCAGGTCGCCAAGGTTCGCCAACAAACAGCCTCACGAAGTGAGTTCTACCTGATTGAAGACATCATGAAGGAACACCCGATCAAGGGTTGGGAGCAATGGCAGAAAGCCGCCGCCCCCGTTCAGAGCTTCGAGTAAGCGATCTGACATTGATCACGAAGGGCGCCGACATCGGCGCCCTTTTTCGTGACCGCAGCTTCCGATTCCCCCGGGTAGCAATTCTCTCCACCTTCCCATACAGTGCTCCCGCACATGTCGAAAGGCATCTTCAAGAAAGTCAAAGCGATCCTGACGGAGGATTTCTCCTCCCACCATCTGTCCACTGGCGGCAAGGGCACGCTGTCGACCATCGAACGCTTCATCCACTTCTGGGTATTCGCGATCAAGAGCTTTGTGAGGAACCGCTGCATGGTGCGGGCCTCGGCCTTGGCGTATTCCAACCTCCTGGCGCTCGTGCCGATGCTGGCCATTGCGATCAGTGTATCGGCCACACTGCTGAAGGAGAATGGCAAGGAGAACCAACGGATCGATCGCCTGATCACCTGGGTCGTCCACGCGATTGTCCCCAAGGGCGAAGAAGCCAAAACGGAAGAATCCCTCGATAAGACCACCCACGACGCGGTCAAGACGCAGATCAATCAGTTCATCAGCAACATTCGCGGCGGGGCCCTGTCCTCCAGTGGCATGATTCTTCTGATCGTCATCGTGATTCTCATGCTGGCGCGCATCGAAGACACCCTGAACGACATCTGGGGCGTGAAGAAGGGCCGCAGCTGGTTTGCCCGGATCATCACGTATTGGTTCGCCATGACCTTTGGTCCGCTGTTGTTGCTCGCCGCCATCACCCTCAACTCCGGCCAGCAGATGACCGCCTTCATCGAGCAACTCTCCCATTGGCCATCCCCTTTCAATGAAATTTTCGGATTCCTGGCAAAGTCCGCTCCGTTCATCCTGCTCAGCTTCGGCTTCTCGGTGTTTTACAAGTTTATGCCGAACACGAAGGTGCAATGGCGTGCCTCGCTTGTCGGTGGCATCTGTGGTGGGACCTTGTGGCAGGTGAACAATCTGTTGTTCGTCTTCTACGTTTCCAGAATCGTCACCAACAACAAGATCTACGGCAGCCTCGGGATGATTCCGGTCGTGATGATCAGTCTATATCTTGGCTGGCTCTTCCTGCTTTTTGGCGCGCAATTCGCCTACGCTTTTCAGAACCGTCGTGCCTACGTGCAGGATCGTCTCATTGAGAGTCTCACCCCGCGCGGGCGCGAAGTTGTCGCCTTGTGACTAATGACCGAGATCGCTGTCCGCTTTTTCAATGGCCAAGGGCCGACCTCCGCCGATCATCTGGCCAACAAACTCGGCGTCCCCTCCCGGTTCATCGTCTCGATTGTCGAGACCCTCCTCGACGACGAACTCGTCTTCGAGATCAACGAGGAGGAACCAGCCTATCTTCCCGCCCGCCCACTCTGGACGATCAGCTTCGGCGACGTCGTTGAGGCGGTTCGCAATGGAACTTCCGCGAATTCACCAGAACCAATCGAGTCCGGTGGTGACCGCGTTACGGAGGAATACGAACGACTCGTCCGCAAGGAAATGCTCTCCGCCGGCAAACTCACCTTGGAGAAGATTGCCGAGGAGTTGTCGGAATCCGAAACCACCGCCCCTGATCGCGACGGGCAAACCGCCTGAATTTCGCGATTCACACGTCCCGCCTGCTTCGGCACTATCGCGCCCCTTTGCATGAAAGCCCTCGTTCTCGAAGAATATAAGAAGCTCGTCGTCAAGGATGCCCCCGACCCCATCGCTGCCGATGACGAAGTTCGCATCAAGGTGGAAGCCTGCGGCATTTGTGGCAGTGACATCCACGGGTTCGACGGATCCAGTGGACGACGCCAACCGCCGGTGATCATGGGACACGAAGCCGCTGGCGTCGTGGAGAGCATTGGTTCCGCGGTCTCCAACGCGGAGCCGGGAATGCGAGTCACTTTCGACCCAATGCTTTCCTGCGGAGAATGCGACTATTGCAAACGCGGCGAGACCAACCTCTGCGATTCCCGCAAAGTCCTCGGCGTTTCCTGCGATGAATTCAAGCGCGACGGCGCCTTTGCCAAATACGTCACCGTCCCCGCCCGCAATCTCTACGCCGTGCCGGACGAGGTCCCGTTCGCACACGCCTGCATGACCGAACCGGTCACCGTCGCCACGCACGCCATCAACCGCACCCCGGTCCAACAGGGCGACACGGCCGTCGTCGTCGGTGCCGGCATGATCGGACTCCTCACGCTCCAAGCCCTCAAGGTCGCTGGTGCCACCACGGTGATCGCCGTCGATCTGGCCGACGAGAAACTCACGGTCTCCAAGGAACTCGGCGCCGCTCACACGCTGAACCCGAAGAACGACAAAGTGGTCGAAGCGATTATGGATCTTACCAACGGCCGCGGTGTTGATGTCGCCGTCGAAGTCGTGGGCGCGACTCCCACCCTGAAGACCGCCATCGATTGCACCCGTCGCGGTGGCTCCGTCACCCTGGTCGGAAACCTCGCCCCAACTGTCGAGTTCGCCATGCAGGCCGCCGTCACTCGCGAACTCACCCTCTACGGCAGCTGCGCATCGAACACCGAATTCCCCGACGCCCTCAAGCTCATGCAGTCCGGCCAGATCCAGGTTGATCCCCTCATCAGCGCCCGCGCCAAGCTGGAAGAATGCCCTGGTTGGTTCGACCGCCTCTACGCCGCCGAGGCCGGTTTGATGAAGGTCATCGTCGAGCCCGGGCAATAGTCTCAACTCAAGGGCAGTTCCGTCTATGAACGGGGCAGTTTAGTACATGGACATCGACGAGTCGGCGTTTCACATTACTACCCATCATGCGGTTCGAAATCTCAACCGGATTGCTTTCGGTTCTGCTTGTAGTCAACGTTGCCCACGCTGCTGACAAGCCCGTCAATTTTGCGCGCGAAGTCCTCCCGATTCTCTCGGACAAGTGCTTCGCCTGTCACGGACCGGACACCAAAAAGAAGAACGAACTCCGGCTCGATTCTCCCGCCGCCACCACCGCCGACCGCGGTGGCTACAAGGCCGTCGATCCGGCAGTGCCGGAAGAGAGCGAACTCCTGGCCCGGATTTTCGACACCGACGACCCGATGCCACCGGCCGATGCCGAACGCCAGCTTTCGGCGAGAGAAAAGCAAAC
>JBMYQZ010000652.1:0-3427 GCA_049601855.1 Limisphaerales bacterium
CACACCGTTTGCCAACTCGGACGACAAGGGCGATCGCCCGCCACCCCAAACTGGCACCGCACCCCTGCCCCCTTTTCCCTTGCGCACCCAGGCGGTCATTTCCCTGACCCGAACCAAGGTCAGTGTCTGCCCGCCAAACACGAAATTCGCCCCCGGCCGCACCTTGGCGATGAACGACTCCTCGATTGTGCCCAGCGATTTGCCCGACAGATATTTCACGAACATCGACTGGTCACTCGTAATCGTACCGATCGACATTCGGTGGAACTTGGCGATTGGTTTGGACTCCACCGTGAACTGATCTTCCTTTTCGATGACGCGCCTAAATTGATCATAAGCCCGCAGTGCGCTCCCCCCACGAACCACGAAGTCGATCGTCCACTGCCACTCCTCATCGGTCAGATGACGATACGACCAAGCGGTTCGAACCTCAGCCAACATCGCATCCCGTTCGAAAGCCTCGCCAAGGGCGATCGTCACCAGGTGCTGCGACAGCAGATCCAAGGGGGCCCGAATCGGTTCCCGCGCCTCCATCCGGCGGGCGTCGATCGCTTCCCTTGCCGCGGCATACTCCACCATCTCCATCGCCTGCGTTGGCACGCAAATCACCTTGCTGACGGCTCCCGGTTGATGTCCACATCGTCCCGCTCGCTGGAGCAATCGAGCCACGCCCTTGGGCCCACCGATCTGAATCACCTGCTCGACCGGCGTGAAGTCCACTCCGAGATCCAAGCTCGAAGTGCAAACCACCGCCTTGATCGTCCCCGTCCGCAAGCGATCCTCCACCTCGCCGCGATCCGCTCGATCCAGCGAACCGTGATGAATTCCGATTTCCCCTTCCCAATCGGGACGCTCCTCCTTGATCGCATGAAACCAAAACTCGGTTTGCGAACGGACATTGGTGAACACCAGAGTCGTTTTCGCCTGCTCGATCGCCTTGACCACCTCCTTCACCATTCTTGAACCCAGATGCCCCGACCACGGCAGCCGATCGATCGCCTTTGGAATCAACGTCTTCACGACGAACTTTTTCTTCAGATCCCCGTTGATCAGGCGTCCTTCATTCCCGCTGCCAACGAGGCAAGCCAACGCTTCATCCAGATTTCCGAGCGTGGCTGACAGACCCCATGTCTTCAGTCCACGATTCCATTGGCGCAAACGCGCCAAGCCAAGTTCAGTCTGCACCCCGCGCTTCGTTGACAGGAGTTCGTGCCATTCATCGACAATCACCACCTTCAGGTCGGCGAATTGTTCCCGCGTCTCTGGATAGGACAGCAGCAGCGAAAGGGATTCCGGAGTCGTCACCAAGGCCGTCGGATAGCAACGACGCTGCTTGGCTTTCACCGATGACGAGGTATCTCCAGTCCGCGCCTGAATGGTCCACGGTATCTCCAACTCCCCCACCAGATCCGACAAGGCCCGCGTAGTATCCTGCACCAAGGCCCGCAAGGGCGTGATCCAGAGAACGCGTAACCCCGGAGCCTTCTTCACCCCCTCTCCCTTCTCCTCCAGCCACTCGATCAGGGTCGGGGCCCAGACCGCGTAAGTTTTCCCCGTCCCGGTCGGCGCATGGACCAGGCCACTCTCTTCGTTTGCGTAAGCCTTCCACGCCTCACGCTGAAACTTGAAAGGCTTCCAACCACGGGCAAAAAAAACTTCCGCGACTCTCTTAGCGGGCGTTGGTCTTCGCTTAGCACGTTGCGCCATCGGCGCAGAGTGTACCTGCGAATGGAACTCAGTTCCAGATCACCATCGCCTCGCAAGCGACCGTACCGCCCTGGTGCCATTGACGCTCCTGCTGACGACGCTGAATACGGCGCCGATTCGCGACGAGCGACTTGGCCAAGGTTTGGCGATCGAAGACACGAATTTGATTGCGGTCGGCGACGACGTGAGCGCGGTCGGTAACCTCACCCATCGCCACCGTGACCCCGGCGTCGACGTGGCGTTCACACATGGTTTGAACGAAGCCCGCCATGGCTGTCGAATCAGCATCGCCTGCGGCCTGCGGATTCAGCCGCAGAACGATCTCGCGGCCATCCTTGCGCAAAATCGTCGTCTCCTCGTGATCGCGGTAATCCTTCGGCTTGCGCACGAGTTGGTAGCCCTCGGCTCGCAGGACTTCATAGACAACGAGGCGTAGAGTCTTGTCGTTCAAGGTCGGCAACACCTCCACGATCGCCTGCTCCCAGTCTGCGCGTTGACGCATGATTCGGCGGACGTGTTTGGCGACGGCATCCATACGGTCGTGCATTCGTCTGAGTTTGACCCGCAGATCGTTCATCGACAGTTCCTCCAATTTGTCAGCCAAGATGAAGTATCCGGGCACAAGATTGGGAAGTCCGAAAAGATAGAAGATCCACCAGCTCTCCGCGAAAAGAGAGAAGGGAATGCTCAACATGAACAGATTGATTGAGAAGTGGTGCATGACCACTATCTTGCGAATTTCTCCTATTGAACGTAATCGGTCAGGAACTTGAATTCGCCGGGCTTTTTCACCCTGAGTCCATATCAGGACTCTCCTGAGCCGCATTTCGGGAGATGCCTGAAGCGCTGGGAATAACTCCCTTAATTGTCTCGGGTGAGGATAAAATGGCACCCCCGACAGGTTGCAAAATCGGGGGATCTCCCAAGCAGATCATGGGGCATTGCCCTCGACCGCCAACTTCTATAACGTCCCGCCCTTTTCGCGGCACTCCGCGAACTTATGGATACATTCAAACCAGGACAGCGCTGGATCAGTGAATCGGAACCGGAACTCGGGTTGGGCACCTTGCTCCAGTCTGGCGAGGGACGCGTGCAGGTACTCTTCCCCGCCTCGGGAGAGACCCGGGTGTACGCCGCCGAGAATCCGCCGCTAAAACGGGTACGGTTTCGCGAAGGTGATGTGGTCAAGAACAGCGACGAGGAAACCTTCACGGTCACAAAGGTCGTCGAGGAGGATGACCTGATCACCTACTTCGGCGATGGACAGGAATTGCTCGAGACACAATTGAGCGACAGCATCAGTTTCAACCGACCGGAGGATCGGTTGCTCCGAGGAAAGATCGACAGCCTCCAGGATTATGAACTTCGTCAACGCACGCTGCGTTATCTGCACCAGTTTCGGAAATCGGAAGTCCGGGGCTTCACCGGCGGTCGCATCGACCTCATTCCCCACCAACTCTACATCGCGCACAGCGTCAGTTCCCGCCCGGCCCCACGCGTGTTGCTGTCGGATGAAGTCGGTCTGGGCAAGACGATCGAAGCCTGTCTCATTCTGCATCGTCTGCTGTTGAGTGGACGCGCCTCCCGCATTCTCGTTCTCGTACCCGATTCCCTCGTCCATCAATGGTTCGTCGAGAATCTCCGCAAGTTCAACATCTGGCTGAACATCTTCGACGAAGACCGCTGCGCCGCCATCGCGGCGGGCGATCCGGAAACCAAT
>JBMYQZ010000653.1:0-3422 GCA_049601855.1 Limisphaerales bacterium
TGATGCACCGTCCAACCCGCCTCCGTAAGGGCGTGAACGAGAATCTTTACAACGATCGGATCGTCGTCGATGACGAGTGCTGAATTCACCGGTCGGCTGCAGGGCTGCCGGACTTTTTAGGCGCGCAGACCCGGAGATGCAAGCAAACGCCGGTGGATGCCCAGGAGTCGGGGGATACTTTTTGCTTGGTGCGCCGAGTGGGCTTGGCGTTAGCTCCCGGCGTTGCGAAGCCTGATTGTATTGCTGATGTTGCTGGCTCCGTCCGCTGCCTTGGCGGATGGCCTCCTGGTTGGTGCGCCTAATCCGTACTGGGTGATCCAATCCTTTGGGCTGACGGGGGCGATGGTTTTGTGGCTGTTGCTCGCGGGGGCGATCGCGGCTTCCGTACTGAGGCTTACATGGAAGCGTGCGCCGGGCGAGCGCAGCAAACTGGTGCTGGCGGCGCTGGTGTTGCCCGCCGGATTAAGCGTGTTGCCGGTCGAGTTTCTGTTGTGGGGGCTGCTCGATGCGAAGCTGGGTTTCACACTGACCGGGGTGATCGGGCTTTTACTCGGAATGGTAACCACGGCGATCGGTCTGCCACTGATCGTCCGGTCTACCGCCTCGGATCTTGCAGGAGCTGATGCCGCCGGGGGGCGCGTGGCGCTCTGGGTGTTGCTCGAATCCCTCAACCTGGTTTGCGTCAACGCCCTCCTCACGATCGCCCCGGAGGAAAGTTCGGCCCTGGCCGTGTTGGTCTACGTGATGGGACAGGCGCTGGCGCTGCGTCTGGCGGCAGTGGAACGGGAAAGCTTTTCCGCAACGGGTGCGGGGGAGATTTACGGTGAGATCGCGTCGCGCATATTTCGCCACAACGTCGCGTTGGTGGTCCTGGTCTACGTGGCGGGCGTCGGGTTGAAGGGCTTTCCCGAGGCGTCCGCACAATTGTTGCTCTGGTTGCTGGCGTTGAGGGTGTTGCAACCGCTGGTGATCTGGGCCGTCACGGCCGGCCGGCGATTCTGGTTGCCGGAAAAGCTGGAGCCGAGCGAGGAGCAGGATCTGCTGGGCTGGATCAGCGCGGCGGCGGTGTTGCTGCTCGTGTTTGTCGGAGCGTTCTTGTTCTTCCGCACGTCCTGGCCCGACGGGACGATGATTGATGCCGATTTTTGGTGGGCCATTTCCGCGGTCGTCGTGGTGGGTTTGATCGCCCGCCTGACGCTCGACGGCGGCCGGCGCTGGATGCTCGGGCGCTTGGCGCAGTCGAAGCAGGACAAGGACGAAGTGCATGCGACCGTGCACCAGGTGCGGGGGCTCGAGGCGATCGTGGTATTGTTGGCGCTGGTGTCCGCCGTGGCCTTGTTCGATCTGAATTCGTTGATCGTCCTCGTCTCCTTGGGACCGATGTTCCTTGGCTGGGTCCTGGCCTTGGCAATGTTGGCGTTCGGGTATTGCCTGGGTGATGGGCTGACAGCGCCGAGTGATGAAGAAACACCGCAAAGCGCGCCGCGTTACGAGTTCGAGTCGCTGGCCTTGGTGGCACTCGGATTGTTCCTCATCGGATTCAAGCTGGATTCGGGAGTGACGACGTTCGGTTTGTTGAGACCTGATGTGGTGATTGGCGCGGTCTTGGGCGTGGCTCTGCATGGCTTCCTGTTCCCCTTGTCCATCGGCATGCCGAAGGCGGATCTTGCCAACAATCCACGCGACCGGACGGTGTATCGCGTGCGCCAGGTGCATAGCTTCCTGGCCCTGTTCTTCTTGCATGCCGGACTCGGATGGGGACTGCCGCTGTTCAGTGTACCGGGCTTTGTCGCGGCGTTGCTGGTGATGACCACGATGGATTTCCTGATCGCACCGGGCAAGGCGCTGGAAGAAAGATTCAACACTCCCGCTTGGCTGCTGTTCGGACTCGTCGGCACGGCGATTGCCATCGAAATGGGCAAGGCCATCGAGGAAAACGGTGTGGAGATCTTCTCGTTGCTGCCGATCATCGGGCCGTGGATCGGCGACGTGTTCGGGGTGGACTGGGTGCGCCACGCGATCGGGATCGTCATCGTCCTGGTGTCCGTGTTGATCGGGATGCAGCTGCGCCGTCGCGGGATGACCTACCGGCTGCCGGAATCGACGGGCAACGCTGAATAACCCGTGATTGCCTGGGACTGAGGTGGCCACTACGGTGTCGCCTCATTGGCTGAACAACGGCAAACCATCACCCGGCTGAACAACGGTTTGGCGGTCATCTCCGCGGAGATTCCGCACGCGGCCAGCGTGAGCATCGGAATCTGGGTGGCAGTCGGTTCGCGCCATGAATCCGCCGTCCAGAACGGGGCCGCCCACTTCATCGAACACATGTTGTTCAAGGGCACGCGCAATCGTGACGCCCGCCAGATCGTCGGCGACGTGGAAGGGCTCGGCGGTTATCTCAATGCCTACACCAGCGAGGATCACACCTGCTACTACGCGCGCGCCCGGGCAGACAAATGGCGCACGTTGCTCGACGTGCTGTGGGACATGTTCGACGGCTCCACCTTCCCGGCCGGTGAACTGCGGCGCGAGCGCGAGGTCATCAAGGAGGAACGGGCGATGTATCTCGACGACCCACATTATTTTGGACAGGAAATCCTGGGCCTCGCGCAGTGGCCTGATCATCCCTTGGGCCGGCCAATCGAAGGTACGGAGGAATCACTCGACGGTCTGCAGCGGCGCGGCTTGATGAAATTCAAGGCGGATAATTATCACGCCAACAACACCTTCATCGTCGCCGCTGGCAATCTTTCCCACGCGCAGCTCGTGCGCGAAGCACGTAGCCGGACCCAGTCATTCTGCCCCGGTGAACTGCCGCCGTTCCTGGCCGCACCGGGACCTGAGAAGACACCCCGGATCGCGGTGCGGCGCAAGGACATCGACCAGACCCAGATCGCACTGGCCATCCGTACCTGCGGTCGGGAAGACAAGCGTCGTTCGGCGGTCCGCCTCCTGAACGCACTGATGGCGGAAAACATGAGTTCCCGTCTTTACCAGGTGCTACGCGAACGTCATGGCTTGGCCTATTCGGTCAACAGCTCACCGAGCAGCTTTGCCGATACCGGCGACATCACGATCACGGCCGGTGTGGATTCTGATCGCTTCCATCGCGTGTTGGAATTGTTGCAGCGCGAATTGAAGAAATTCCGCTCCCGGGCGCCGACGCAGTCGGAAGTGAAGCAGGCCCGCGACTACGTCCTCGGTCAGTTCGACATCTATCTCGAGAGCAATGAGAACTACATGACGTGGCTCGGTGAATCTGTGATCGGCTCCGGTGAAGTCACGGAACCGCGCGCGGTGAAGCGACGACTCTCCCGCGTCACTCCCGAAGAAATTCATGCCGCCGCCAAAGATTTCCTGCAACCGGGCAACTTCACACTCGCGGTCGTGACTCCCCGTGCCGGCGAAAAGAAGCTCGA
>JBMYQZ010000654.1:0-3409 GCA_049601855.1 Limisphaerales bacterium
ACACCGGGCGGAACAAACAGGAATCACATCCGAAGAGTATTCGGGCGGAATCTACTGGACGGATTTTCGCGGTCCCAAGCGCGACGGTCACTACGCCGGGCAGGAGCTGAAACTGGACTGGACCCAAGCCGAGCCAAAGCTCTTGTGGAAACAACCCATCGGCGGCGGCTACTCATCTTTCGTGATCGCCAACGGATTGGCTTACACCCTCGAGCAACGCCGCGAATTTGAAGCCGTCGTCGCGTATGACCTGAACACCGGTCACGAAGTCTGGACCAATTCGTGGAAAGCCAGGTTCACGGAATCCGAGGGCATGGGCGGAAACGGCCCACGCTCAACTCCGACCTGGCATGACGGCCGCGTCTACGCACTCGGAGCCTTGGGTGAGTTCCGCTGTCTGGACGCCAAGACCGGCACGAACATCTGGAGCGCACATGTGCTCAATGATTCCAAGTCCTCCCAACTTCAATTCGCCAGCACCGCCTCTCCCATCGTCATCAACGATAAGGTGATCGTCCTCACTGGTCATCCTGCCGGCAAACACGGCCATGGCGTCGCCGCCTACAACCGCACCAACGGCGAGCCGGTTTGGCAATCAGTAAAAGAGAAGATCGCCTATGCGTCGCCAACGCGATTCGACTCCCAGTTGCTGATCTTTTCCGCGTTCCACGTCATGGGACTTAATTGGAACGACGGGAGAATGGTGTGGAAACATCCATGGAATGTCCGTTACGACAATTCTATCGCCCAACCGGTCATCCTCGAGGATCGAAGGATCTTCCTCTCCGGTAGCTATGGCCAAGGATGTGAGATGCTCAAGATTTTCCCCGGCAAGGAGAACGACAGCCCTCAATCTCTATGGAAGAACAAACTCCTGAAGAATAAATTCTCCAGTTCCATTTTCCACGACGGATTCATCTACGGCTTGGACAACAACATCCTGGTCTGCCTCGACTCCGAAACCGGGCGCAAGCAATGGAAGGATGGTCGCTACGGCTACGGACAGATCCTCCTCGCCCAAGGGCACATCATCATCATGTGCGGCGACGGCGACCTTGCGCTGGTAAAGGCCACACCGGAAGAACACATCGAAGTCGCGCGCTTCGCCGCCTTGAATGGCAAGACCTGGAATTATCCGGCACTGGCGGATGGGAAACTGCTGATCCGCAACCATTCAGAAATGGCCTGTTACGATCTCAGTACAGATTGATCAGCGTCGATCATGAGTGTAGTAGACATTGGTGCCCGCGAGGTGGTCATGCCATGAACGCTTGTCGCGACTGACCGCCGTCCACACGAAGCCCAGTCCAAACGCGAGCAGCGAGAGCGTCGAGCCGATCGAGCGCACCAAGGCAGTCGAAAAATCCAGTTTCTCCTGCCGAATCCGTTCCACCCGAATGTTCATCACGATTCCCCCCAAGGATGACTGTTTCCACGTCCACAGGCCGACGAAATAGAGATAGATCATTGGTATCACCAACGGGCCAATGATCGAGCCAACGCCGAGTGTCAGGACGGTAAGCAGGAATCCATCCAGCAACATGGCACAGGAACGAATCCAGAATCCGGCCGGCCGTCTCTCACGAACCGGCCCGACATGAACCATCGCAGTCGAGTCAGAAAGTTCGCTCTCGGGCACCGCCACGATTTCCGACCCCTCCGCCTGCAAGCTCTCCATGACGGCCAACATGGCCGCTCCCATGGCGAAGAGCATGGTTACACTCCAGACCAGAATGCCCACAACCGGGATAGTGTAGAGCAGGCACAGAATGATGCCACCGGTAAACAGCGCGACGCCGGGACTTTGCAGACCCGGTTTGTTCATGGCTTCGCCGAGTCGACGCCCGACGTATTGCATGACCGCTGCCTTCCCCAGCAGGGTTGCAAAAGCGAAGGCGATAAGGAGAAACGGCACCAAGAACAAGCCGATCCCCGTCATGACCAGAAGCGCCGAAAGCAATCCGATCAAGATGGGTACGAGCATCCCCATGATAAAGGTCGAGGCCGGCCGCGCTTTCATCGAATCAGCACACACTCGCACAGGCCTTGGAAAAACGCTGGCGGCCAGTACGTAGGCCAAGAAGAAGAGCGCTGCGGCAATCCAGGTGTGGACCACGCCCGGGGCCACAGGACGTCCAAAGAGAATTCCATGTTTGACCCAGTCCACGGTGGCAGACATCAGCGGCCATTCCTCGTAGTTGCCCCCCATTTCGATGGGCTGACTCATCACAACCGACAGTGGATCGCGAACAAGCTTGCCGCCGATGATGCGTGTCTCCCCCAGCAATTCTGCGTCGGGGCCAAGAATAACGGATCCGAACACGGACCCGCAGTGACCTTCCACCCGACCATTCACCCTGACGTCGCCCCACAAGACGAACAGTTCGTTCTTTACGTCACCATGAATGACACCGTCTCCGAACAGGATCGCAACACTTTCGTAGTCGAGCTCTTCTTGATCATCCAAGTCACTGAAAATTCTTACAACCTGACCACCATTGCGCCGGGAGATTCGATTGGTCTTGCTGGCGCGGGTATCACCAGCAGCGTTGAGAATGAGGTTGGCCGCTTCCCGCGCGGCAGACATCTGCGCGTTGTTGGTTTGACCATGCCCCATGCCGGAGAACAGGCAGAGCAAGGCGAGAGCAGGAATGAATTGCGGTTGCGGTGTCATGGGGCGGAAGTGTGCTTGCGGGTACGGGCGACCTGGTAACAGACCACGCCCAAGCCAAGGGTCGTCATCCAACTCATCGCAAAAGCCAAGATCATGAGAACCCAGCCGTAGAGAGGGATGGCGGCGACGATGGACCAGGCGATTTCCATGATGGATTCCAACTGGCCACCAAGACTTGTGGTGACGTGGTGGATGGCGGATTCAAACTCGTGGAAATAGCCGGCCAGCGGCGTGTAATCGGCAAGACCCATGCTGGAGAACATCACCAGCGCGACAATGCCGGACACCCACTTGAGAGCCAGCGGCCATTCGAACCAGGATTTCTGCCACCACGGACGGGCCTCAAATTGGCGCAGCGCCGCCATAACCCCGCAGGCCAAGCCGGAAGGCGCGGTTTGTTCCGGCAGTTGCTTCAACTGCCGGTCGATCTCAGCGGCCAATTTCTTGTCGGGTTCCATCTACTCTTTTGGGCTCTTCATCTGGTCGTAATTGCTGCGGACGATGTCGCCTTCGTGATCGAAGCGAAGGGTCTTCTTCAGGGACTCGCGGGCGCGGTGGATATCCGTCTTGATCTTGCCGAGACTGACACCGAGTTGCGCGGCGATTTCGTCATAGCTCATGTCTTCAAAGTGGTACAGCGTGAGCGGTATGCGTTGCTTGTCCGGAAGTTTGGTGAGCGCTTCCTCGAGCAATTCCTGCCGGCGGGAATCGTCCATTTCGCTGTTGTCCTGCTGT
>JBMYQZ010000655.1:0-3406 GCA_049601855.1 Limisphaerales bacterium
TGATCGCAATGTTCGGTTTACGGGGCTCACGATGGATAACGCCGACGACGTGGACTACTTCGTCTTCCAGTTGGGATATATCCCGACCGGCACACCGAAGATCGAACTGACCAGCGCCTCAGCCCTCGATGGATTGGGACTGAGCATTTTTGATCTCAGTCTCGCGAGTCAGGGAACTCTCGTTCCGGTGGCTGTGAGTCCGGATGGACCCGACCTTGCTGGCAACGGCAACAACAGCCTGAGCACGGCTTTTGTGCTGACAAACATCGAAGACTTGAATCGCGTTACGAACCTGAACCTGCATACCTCGACCGACGTCGACTACTTCCGGTTTACACTGGATGAGAACGCCAGCACGGCTGACAAGATCAGCGTCCTGGTGACCGGCGTTGACGAATTGTACGAGGCTGCGGTGCTGTACGAATCAGGAGCGGTTCACAGCACTGGACTGAACAACTCCTCCAATGTGATCACGCTGCAGCTCAATGGACTGAACAAGGGTGACTATTACCTGCGGGTGCAACGAAGTGCGGCTCATGGTGGCGAAGGTGTGATCCGGGTCGCGAGATTGCCGAACGAAATCAAACTTTCCGGCGGTGACGCCACACATAAAGCCGCTGTAAACATCAACCTGATCGGAGCCCAGAACGCTTTCACGATTGCTTCGACCACCAATGGCGCGGTGAACAATGGCATCGTGGTCGAAATCAAGGATGATGGAAGCGTTGCTGCTGCCGGTTCGGAAACCGTCGCATTTGCCAATAATACGCTCACGATATCGATCAAGGACGGCGCGACCACGGCGCAGAATATTATCGACAAGATCAAATCCGCCGGGTTGGCGTTTACGGCATCCCGGTTCGACGGCTCTCGTGGCTATGAAATCTTCCCGAGCATTGGTGCGGCTGGTTACACGATCCGCAATTTGTCAGGTCAGTCCAGCGGCTCGATTTCCTTGGCGGGGCTGACGGCCGGAACATCCTATCTGCTCAAGATCAACTCACCTAATTTGGTGCCGACAATCTACAGCCTCAACTTCGTCCTCGAAAATGGAGAAGAGGTGGCCACCACCAGTCTCGCGGCAACAAACGAAACCGTGAGAAAGGACGTGATTCTGGGCGGCTTCGGCAACGACCGCTTGCAGGGTGGTATGGGTGAAGATTGGATCTTCGGTGGCCCGGGTAATGACGTGCTCTTCGGAGGCTTGGATCGCCAGGCCAGTGATCTGTTGTTTGGTGGTGAGGGTGACGACGCCTTCCAACTCATCCCGGATTACCTGCCGACTCTCGACAACAATCCGAATCAGACATTCATTCCGACCACGGTTGACCAGATGTTCGGTGGCGATGGTGAAGATCGCGTGTTGTTCGTCGGCGGAGATCTTGACAATCTGAGTCGGCCCGTACCGGACTTCGCCTCCATCCGTTATAACCGCATTCTGCACCGCTACGAGTTCACGGCGCTGGTTTGGGATACCGCAAATCAGGAATTCGTGACCGAAGCTGTTCCTGGCACCACCTTGACCGGTGCGAACAGCCCGCCCATTGACGGTAGACTTTCTGCGGATAGGACGTTTGGACTCATCGTGGATGGCGTGACCTACAATGTCACTGTGGCCAAGAATCTCGGCGAAGGTGTTCTGACAGGGACAGCGGATGTTGGAACGATTCCGGCGACCAAGGTGCGCGCGATGCGACTGAGTCTGGGGGCGGAAGCCAGTGTGACGCTGACGGTAGACAGCAGTATCACAGGCATTGATCAATTCGTGTCGAGTATCTCCACACAGATTCAGCAGAGTAGCCTCGCTGGAAGCGTGAACGTTTCGAAGAGCGGCAGTCGGCTGGTCTTCAGTGTCAGTGGAATTGTGACCAGTTCGACTTTGAATGTTGGCGTCGCTGGCAATCGTCCTGCGAGCGATCTCCAAGCGTTCGGATTTGATAGCGCGGGTGCGAGCGCGAATATCAACAACTCCGTTGCCGATCTCGCAAAGGACGTCGCGGTGGCGCTGCGGGCGGCCACTGCTGGCGCCGCGCCCGTTGATCTGACCGATCGCATCGCAGTTGGCGCAGACAAGGGCCGCTTGGTGTTCGTGACGACGGAACTCGGGAAGGATCTGACGATTGGAACGTATACGGATAACAATAATAGCTCTTCAGACGCGTTGGAGACCGCGGGTAAGGCGTTGGGACTCGATCCTGGACAGGAAGGGGTGTCGAAGAGTGTCTTTACTCAGACTTACTTGTATTACCAGTTCAACGGGGTTGAGAAGACGGTGATTGATCTCCGATCGGGGAATGACGTTTTCCGGGGCGATGCCGAATACTTCTTCCCCGGAACCGATGCAGAATGGGGACTGAAGCCAGGTGATCTGGAGCAGGGCGGATTGATCTCAGCGCTTGAGATTTATGGTGGGGAAGGCAGTGACCGTCTGTATGGCGGTCCCTACGACGATTCGATCTTCGGCGGTGCGGGACAGGACTTCCTCTCCGGCGGAGAGGGTGATGACACCTTGGACGGCGGCGCCGGAAGTGACCTGTTGGCCGGCAATCGCACCCAGGCTCCCGACGATTTTGAATATGTCCTTCGGAACGATGTAAATGGATCGAATGACGATGTGAATTTTGCGGCCTTCCTGCCGGCAGTGACCCAAGGCCTGGAGATTTCGGGACTGTCGATCCACGAAGGAGATCCCGGTGACTACTATATCATTCGGAATCCGCTCCCTGAGCTTGCCTTCCACGAGAATCAAACCAGTTGGCTTAGCCGAGAAATGATCAGTCTTGTCTTCGACAATCCCGTTGAGGCGGCGGTATTCGCTCAGTCGAAACTCAAGGATAGTAATTTGTTCCTGTTTGCCGCGGAAGATACGGATCCGGGAGAGGCGCTTTCGGTGTTGCCGGTGGAGAAATTTGCCGGTGTGCCGGATTACTACATCCTGTATGTGCCGAACCTGCGGGCGCAACAGATCGTCGCCGCCAATCCGGGGCCAAGTAATGGTCGCCTGACTGGGACAGCAAATTTCAATCTGACCATTGATGACCAGACTTATGCCGTTGTTGTGGATGACAGTAGTGCTGATTCCAACGGCAGCGGCGGGGTTCGGGATCTCGACGATCTGGTGCATGACATCAACACGCGTCTGGCTGCGTTGAACATTTCCGACGACGTATTCGCCTTCCGTGACGTGACCGGGGTGATCGTCCTGTCGCTTACCCGCGCGGGGGGGATCTCGATCGGACTGACTGCGGGAACGCCGGCAGAGGAACTTGGGTTCCTCGATGGTCAAAGCAGCAGTGGCAGGTCGCCAGCAATGGGTGGTTACAAGCTTGTGTTTGACTTGAGTGCAGGTGATGGGCACGACATCGCTGCGTCTGAGAACGATGTGCAGATCACCTCGGCTGACATC
>JBMYQZ010000656.1:0-3405 GCA_049601855.1 Limisphaerales bacterium
CTTAGCGGTAACTTCGTTTCATCTTGCGGCTGAGGGCATCCAGTTCGGTGGCCACGCCCTCGTCACCTTGCTGTTTCATCCAAGTCCCGAGAAGGCGGTGCATTCGCTGAATTCTGGGCTGTTGTGCGGTTGACTTTGCCAAGTTCTCGAGTTCGTAGGGATCCGTCTGCAGATCGTAAAACTCCAATTGTGGCCGCTTCCGATAGCGCTGCCATTGCTCAAGCGCAAAGTCGTCGCCGGTATCCGCCTTTCGTTTCCAGGACGCATACGCGGGAAACCTCCGCGTGACTCCGTTCTGGAACTCTCCCTCCCAATTCAGATTCCAGATCAGGCGATAACGCTTATCACGGATCGTTCGGATCCCGTATGCCTCCGGGCCTCCTCCAATGCCTTTGGAGGTTTGAATCCCAAAGACATGCTTACGGTGCAACTTCGACTTTCCGGCAAGCACGTCCAGGAAGCTCTTGCCGTCAAAGTCGTGTTTCGATTCTTCACCGGTCACGGCGTGGAGCAGCGTGGGGACGACGTCGATGTACTGGATCATGGCCTCGCTGGTGACGCCGGGCATGATGCGCTTTGGCCAGCGGACGATTCCCGCCGAGCGCAACCCGGAGTCGTAGCAGGTCCATTTGCAGTGTGGGAAATTTGAGCCCTGTTCGCTCAGGTAGATCACGATGGTGTTCTGTTCCTGACCGGTCTCACGTAGGTGCTTCAGGCAGGTACCCAGTTGCGCGTCCATGTAGGTGATCTCGGCATAATAGTTCGCCAGACCTTCCCGCGTTTCTTGCGTGTCCACGAGATACGGCGGCAACTCCAGTTCTTGAGGGTCGTAGGCCGACGCGTCCCCTCGATTCCATGGAGTGTGCGGTTGATTGGAAGTCACGAAAAGACACCAGGGAAGGTCCTTGTTCTCCGTCATGAACTTACGGACCTTGGACAGGTCAAGATCGATCCCATCGCCATTGTCGTGATGCCGTCCACCGAGTATTTCGTAGTGGAAATTGGCCAAGGGCATTTCGTGGCGCTTGCCTAGAATCGCGGTCCGGTAGCCAAGCGTGCGAAAATAGTGCGGCCAAGTGACGATATGTGGAAAAACATGACTGTGATTCGGATGGGCACCGTTCCGCACGGGGTGGATTCCGGAATAGAGACTCATCCGCGTCGGGGCGCACATCGGAGCGGAATTGTAGCAATGCTCAAAGCGCATACCCTCGCCGGCGAGGCCGTCGATATTGGGCGTGCGGACGTCCTTGTTGCCGTAGCAACCATGGTCGTGCCACGAAAGATCGTCGGCCATGAAAAGCAGGACGTTGGGGCGTTCGGCTGCTTGGATTCGGAAGCAAAACGCCAGTAGACAATTAGATGTGATCAACAGCCGCAGTAGCATTGATGTTCAGACTGCGCGTCAAAAACGCCGGATCGCAAGGGAAGAATTGACGGAAGCAGTCGATAACGTATTAGCTTCGGAGACTGAAATGAATTTGGAATTTGAAACCAGCCATGCCGGCATCGATGACCTGATCAAGGGCGCGAAGCATCGGTTGCCGAAATTTGCCTTTGAGTATCTCGACGGAGGTTGCAACGAGGACGTGAACCTCTTTCGTAACACCGAGGACATCCGCGAGATCGAGTTGATCCCACAATATCTTTCGAAACACACGAAGTCCGAAATGAGCACCGAGCTCTTTGGTCATACCTTCTCCGCTCCTTTCGGGATCGCGCCGGTTGGTCTGCAAGGATTGATGTGGCCCAAGGCCCCGGAGATCCTCGCGAAGGCGGCCCACGAGCATAATATCCCCTTCATTCTCAGCACGGTGACCACCGCAAGTATTGAAACGATTGCTGATATCACCGAAGGCAATTTCTGGTTTCAACTCTATCACCCTGCCGACCCGAAAGTGCGGGACGACATCATCAAGCGAGCCGAGAAGGCCGGCTGCCCCACCTTGGTCATTCTCTGTGATGTGCCTTCTTTCGGCTTTCGCCCGCGAGACATCCGCAATGGCTTGGCCATGCCGCCGAAATGGACCTTGGAGAACATCTGGCAGGGCTGCATCAATCCCAACTGGTCCATTCGCACTGTGTTGAACGGCCTACCCAACTTCGAAACCCTCAAGCCTTACATGCCCAAGGGATTGGATCTTAAACGTCTCGGCCAATTCATGGACAAGACCTTCTCTGGGCGTCTGAACGAGGAGCGTATCAAGCCGATTCGTGACATGTGGCCGGGTAATCTCGTTCTCAAAGGTGTCGCCTGCGAAGAAGATACCGAGCGCGCCATCCGCCTCGGTCTCGACGGTATCATCGTTTCCAACCACGGCGGTCGTCAGCTCGACGCCGGCGAATCCTCCATCAAACCACTCACCCGCATCGCCGAGAAATATGGCGACAAGATCAAGGTGATGATGGACAGCGGTATCCGCTCGGGTCCCGACATCGCCCGCACCTTGGCGCGCGGAGCTGACTTTACCTTCCTTGGCCGCACCTTCATGTACGGCGTTGGTGCCCTTGGTGCCAAAGGCGGGCAACACACCATCGCCATCCTCAAACGCCAGCTGCAGCAGGTGATGGAACAAATCTGTTGCGAGCGAATCGAAGATTTTCCAAATCACCTCCCCGGCGCGAAACCGGTGGCGAAGTCAGCTACTTCCAGTCTGATCCGCCCGAAACGCAAAGTGGCCCCCAAGAAGAAAGCTGCCCGTAAAAAGGTGGCAAAGAAGAAAGTGCGCCGCCGTTAACTCCGGGGGCAGGGTGTGTCAGCGGTTCAGTAGTTCGTTCGCGGCTTTGCGCACCGCTTCGCGCTGTCCGTCGTTCAATCCGCAAAGCAGCGGAATCTGCGGTCCCGTTTTTGCGATTCCCGCAAGTTCAACCGCTTCGTGCAGTACCCGGATCGGGTTGATGCCATTCCGCAGATCCTCCAACGGCTTGAAGATCTCCTGAATCGCAGCAGCGCGATCAAGGTTGCCGGCCTTGATGACATCCATGAGCTCTTTTGTGAGATCTGGGCGGACGCAAATGCAGCCGGCGGTGAATCCGGTGATCTGAAATTTCGTGAGGTGAGCGACGGCGGGTTGTTCGCCAATGCCGCTGACGATCAGCTTGCGATCGACCACTTCAACCAACTCAGAGAGGAAAGGATCAACGGCTGGATCATCTTGGACGATGGCGTATTTGATGAACGAGACGAGTCCGTCTTCAACCAGCTTCGCCGCACCTTGGGGAGTGATGTATCCGTCGCGCTTGATGTAAAGCACAGCAGGGCGCTCGATTGCTTCGACGAAATGACGGAAGCCGGTCAGTAATCCCGGTTCGGTCATAATGCCTTCCTGCGGCAGGACCATTGCGGTGGGGAATTCCGTTCCCCGCAGGATCTTCGCCTGATCCATCTTCAATCCGTAGGCCGGG
>JBMYQZ010000657.1:0-3383 GCA_049601855.1 Limisphaerales bacterium
GTAGCCGGCCGGAATCGCGTACGCCGCGGGAAGTTTCCCGCTCTTGACCACGCTCTTTGGCCCAACACCCGCAGGACGTTTGAAGTTGCGATCCTTGGTCATCAGGAAACGATCGAACTCGAAACCATCCTCGCGCATGGAAAAGGCGATCTCGTGCACGCCGGGCTTTTCAATCTCCAGGAAAATCTTGTACGGCTCGCCACAGTGTTGTTTCTGCGTGCGTTGTTTGCTCTCCCAGCGCCAGGTGCGCTTGCCTTCGCACCACTGGAGCCGTTGCCCGGTCTCGGGCCATTCGCCATTGAGGCCGACGTGAATACCGTTGTCCTCACTGCCGGTTGAGAAGCAACGAACCCACACGTAGTATTTGCCCGGATTGTTGAAGTGAACCCGGTAATGAAGGATCGCCATCTTGCCCGCCTCGGGAGCGAAGTTCTCTCCGTGAATCAGCTTGTGCCCGTGGTTGTGGCGAGTGTCAGGCAGGCATTCGAGATAGGCACCGCCGCCGGAGCCGATCACGTGGGGGGCGTCGGCGTCGTTGCTCGCCTTGAACTGCTCCTTTGCCGTCGTCAGGCGCCACTGGCGCTTGCCATTTCGGGTCTGCTTGTAGAAATGCTCGGCTTCGACCGCGACGAGCCCGTTCCTTTCCTCAAAGACGACATCGGCGGCCAGCACGGTGTTGGCGGCGAGCACAAGGGATAATGCAATACGCGCGACTGACTTCATAAAAGGTCGGCGAGTGTTCCAATTAGTGTGAATGAGGACAAGGCTCCGACGTGTCCAATCCCTTCGAATTCACATCGGGAAATTGCCTACAGAAAACGATTGCGACCGCAACCGACGCTGGCAGAATCCGACCTCGTCAACCACGACACAAACAGAACACAACATGAGAAAACTACTCGCACTCGCCACCGTTTTGGCCCTCCCTCTCGCAGTCCACGCAGAGGACGAAGGCGGCCCCGTTAAACGCAATGCCTCGCCCAAAGGCGCCAAGGCCTACATCGTGGGCATGAAGGACGGCAAGACCGTCAAGCGCAACAAGAAGGGTGAAATCAAAGTCATCTTCGGCCTCACCGGCATGGGCATCTCCCCTGCCGGTATCACTGCCAGTGGCGTGCCGATTCCGAACACCGGGCACCATCACCTGCTCGTCAACGCCGGCGAAGTGGACATGAACAAACCGCTTCCCGCCGACAAGCCGGATACCATCAAGCACTTTGGTAAAGGTCAGACCGAGGCCGTCATCAAGCTTGAGCCCGGCAAGCATACTCTCCAACTGATCCTCGGCGACTTCGCCCACGTCCCGCACAAGCCGCCGGTGATGTCCAAGAAGATCACCATCACGGTGAAATAGCCTCCGGTTCAGACAAACTTCGAAGGGCGACCGCGAGGTCGCCCTTTTTTTCGGCCTTTGGCCCGCCTAGCGACGAGATTCAATTCGCTGGACCATCCGTTCCACCGAGGCGATCGATCGGCGTAGACTGTCGATCTCGCGCTGCAACGAATTCCCCGAGTTGAGGCTGGTTGAATTCATGTTCCGGCTCCCGTCCCGCCGGAGATTGTCCACCTTCATTTCGAGCGAAGTCACCGAGCGTTTGAGAGTCGCATTCTCCCGTAGCAATCTCGCCAGATCATTCAAGTCGGCCTTTGGTGCCATCGTCAGAGTGCCCCCGCGATTCTCCCGCATGAGTCTCTCCAATTCGGTCACCCGTGCCTTCAACAACGTTTCCGATTGCGACTGTGGCTGGTTCTTGAGCAATCGTTCCAGTGCTTCCACGCGACGTTCCAAAGACGCGACCTTCTGGTCGGGCTTGACCGCAGCGTGAACGGTCGAGGTTTGGGTCCAGACCACGACGAGTGCCAAGACACTCGCCACCGATAAAAAGATTCCATGGGCTTTCATTTGAGGGGCTTTCAGTTTAAACGAACGCGAAACCGCTCTTATTTATGTTATTCGCCCTCAATTGCATCGACTCGGAAAACGGACTCGCCGTCCGCAAGGAACACCGCCCTGCCCACCTCGAATACCTCGAGGCCAACATCGAGAAAGTCGCCTTCGCCGGCCCGACACTGACGGACGACGGTCAAACACCGACGGGCAGCATCATCATCATCGACGTGGCCGATCGCGCGGAGGCTGAAGCTTTTGCCGCCAGTGACCCCTACGCGAAGGCGGGCTGCTTCGAAAGCGTCACCATCAAGGCCACGCGTCAGGTCTATCCCAAATCCTGAACCGCTCTCACTCTCCCCAATGAAAAAGGCGCGGCTCATGACGAGCCGCGCCTTCGTGCTTACCTATGGGTCGTATCCAACTGATCCTGAAAATCAACGTCCCCGACCACCACGATCGCCATCGCGATCCGGACCGCCGCGTTCGCCACGGCCACCCGGGCCATCAGATCCGTGTCCACCACGTTCACCGTGTTCGCGATCCGGACCGTCACCGCGACCAGCCGAAGAGCCAGGCTTGCCTTTGGAGCCAGGACCACGTTCGCCATCCATGTCCGGACGTCCACGTCCGGCACTGGGGCCACGGCGATCATCATCGTCGCCACCACGCATCCACGGAGGTCCACCGGGGCCACGACGGTCACCGTCGTTGTTGTCGCCGCCACGCGCCCAAGGCGGGCCGCCCTGAGGACCACCACGAGATCCCTGGAATGAACGACCGCGGTCACTTCCATCACGGCTGCTGCCACGTGCCTGGGGTTGCGGACCACGTCCGCGAGATTCTCTTGCTTCCGGTTGACGACTGCGTTCGCCACCGCCGAAGGACGGGCGCCCGTTGCCAACCCGCGGCCCCTCAGGACGACGTCCATTACCGACTCGTGGCCCTTCAGGTCCGCGCCCATGCAGGGAACGAGATCCGCGTTGGGGCCCACCTTGTGACTTCATACCACCGCGAACCCAAGGCGGAGGACCAAAGCTGCGACTGCTCGACCCACGCTGTCCTCCGCGAGCCCACGGCGGACCGCCCTGCGGACCGCGTCCGCGCATCGAACTGGATCCGCGCTGCGGACCACCTTGTGACTTCATGCCACCACGAACCCAGGGGGGAGGCCCAAAGCTACGGCTGCTCGATCCGCGCTGGCCACTGCGCGCCCAAGGCGGGCCGCCCTGGGGACCACGACCGCCGCGCATGAAAGGCGAGCCTCCGCGGAAACTACTTCCACCGCGCATTGCACCCGGACCTCGACCACGTGAACCACGTTGTCCAAATTTGCTTGGCCCGCTCGGACCACGACCGCGCATCGAGTGCGATTTGCCACGAGCGCCGCGTTGAGGTCCGGCTTGCGTCCTCTTGTCGGACTTGCCGCGCTTGCCCTTCGCATGATGGCCGCCCTTGTCGCCGTCGCGTCCGTGACCTTTGCCACCGCGCGCCT
>JBMYQZ010000658.1:0-3381 GCA_049601855.1 Limisphaerales bacterium
GATCTTGTGCGGACCGGGCTTGAGATCTTCGCCAGCGAGGGTTTGCGAAATGACGGGAGAATCGGCGGGCTCAACGGCAATGGCCTGGAAGCTGTCTTTGCGCTGCTTGATGACTTCGTAGCAACCCGAGATCGTTCCCCCCGTGCCAACGCCGGCGATCAGGATGTCGATCTTGCCGTCGGTGTCTTCCCAAAGCTCTTCCGCCGTGGTCTGGCGATGGATTTCTGGATTGGCCGGATTGGCGAACTGCTGAGGGATCCAGGAATTTTCAGTTTCGGCGGCCAATTCCTCGGCTTTGGCGATGGCACCCTTCATGCCCTTGGCGCCTTCAGTGAGGACGAGTTCGGCACCGAGCATCGCGAGCAAGGTGCGGCGCTCGACGGACATCGTCTCGGGCATGGTGAGGATGAGTTTGTAACCCTTGGCCGCGGCGACAAAAGCGAGGGCGATGCCGGTGTTGCCGCTGGTGGGCTCAATGATGACGGTTTCCTTGGAAAGCGTACCATCGCGTTCCGCGGCCTCGATCATGGACATGCCGATGCGGTCCTTGACGCTGCCGAGCGGGTTGAAGAATTCGCATTTGGCCAAGACGGTGACTTCGACGCCATCGGTGACCCGGTTGAGTTTGACCAAGGGGGTGCGCCCCACGGTTTCGACGATGTTGTTGTAAATACGGCCCATGATTAAATCGTGTTAAAATTGATGAATTTGCTCAATGCGTGAGCGGCGGATAATCAAAGATTGCGGTAACGGGGCAAGTTTTTTGTGGGAGAAATGGCAGAGTTATCAGTAGACGGTGAGCGGATGTGATATTCGGTCACTGGTTTGCCGATTACTCGTTCCCCTTGGGATAGTTGAAGGCCACGTTGGTGTAGACCGTGCCGCGAATGTCGATACTTGGAATGGTGGCGTCGAAATTGGTGGCGGTCTTCAACCAACCCGCGCTGGCTGCGAAGTGCGAGGAGTCGCCCACCTTTTCGCCGGTGGCGTTGTTGGCCAAGGCCTTGAGTTCCATCGTTTCGTTCGTGCCGCCGCGGGCGACGCTGAGCGTGAGGCTGGTGTTGGTCAGGCGGATGAAAGTTTCCATATGACCGTCTATTATGTAGGCGTTCAGAGTCCCGGTCTCGGGGTCGTTTACGAACTCGAGATGATAGGCTTCATCCCCCAACACGACGGGAGCGCCACCGTGAGGAGGTTCGTGATGGTGGCCATGGTCGCCATGGTCGTGTGAGTGACCACCGGGGGCATGATCATGGTCGTGGCCTTCTTTGCAGCCGGTGAATACGGCCAAGGCGGGAATGAGGAGCAGGAGAAGGTGTTTCATAGATTTGGCTGGATTGTGGGGAGGCTCAGAAATTTGCACGCCTTTTTTTCGCCTCCGGATTCGTACGGAATTGGGGGAAAAGGCTCGACAGAGGTCTTTCCCGGAGGAGACTGTTTCAAACCCGACCTGCTGCAAATGAGATCACTAGTTGTTACCACCTTCCTGCTCGCGCTCGTCTTCACTGGCTGTCAAACCGCTCCGCCTGGAATCAATCCCGGTCTGCTGGACCGTGTATCGGAGGGCGATTCGAGAAAAGACGTGATCGGCGCGCTTGGTTCCTCGCATTACCGCTACAAACGCAAGAACGTTGAATTCCTTATGTGGGGCTTGGACAAGGATAGTGACGGCAAAGCCGACGTGGGTGAACGTATCGTGGTCGTGCTGGTGGACGGGGAAGTGTTTGATTCTGGCGTGGAAGAAATAGTCGCGCGGGAACAGCTTGAGGACGAGTAAGCGGGCGTGACGAGAGTTCCCTACGGGCCGAATTCCTGGTTGCTCACGTTTGCCGAACAGGTGGACGACGTCGCATTCCAGCGTGGGCGGGCGATCGCCCAATCCTTGGAGAAGAGCCCGCCGGAAGGCCTTCGCGAGTACATCTCCGGCTACACGACGGTGTTGCTCATTTTCGGTGATCCCACGGTCAAACATCAGGAGTGGGACATCGATGCGGCGGTAAAGCAATTGGAGCAGGCCACTCGAGGTAAGAACGAGGTCGCTGACTTGAAGGAGATTCCGACGACCTACGATGGCACGGATCTGAAACGTGTCGCGGAGCACAATTCGCTTTCAACCGACGAAGTGATCCAGATTCACTCGGGAACGATCTACAAGGTCTACATGCTCGGCTTCGCGCCCGGCTTCCCGTACTTGGGCGGTCTGGATAGCCGCCTGCATACACCGAGACTCGAGCAGCCGCGTACGAAAGTGCCGGCTGGTTCCGTCGCGATCGGCGGCGAACATACCGGAATTTATTCCATCCCCAACCCCGGCGGTTGGAACCTGATTGGAAGAACCGAGGTTGACCTGTTCGATCTGGAACGTGGGGACAATCAGGAAGCCTTCTATCTGCGGCCGGGAGACCAGGTAAAGTTTGTGCCGCGATGACGGAGAAGAAGGCAAAGTCGTTGCTGGAAATCGTTTCTCCCGGAATGGGGATGACCGTGCAGGATCTGGGTCGGATCGGTTGGCGCCGATTTGGGGTGCCGATGAGCGGGGCGATGGACGATCATTCGCTGCGGATCGCCAACCAACTGGTAGGAAATCCGCCGGGCACGCCCGGGCTGGAGATGCTCCTGCAAGGGCAACGGATCAGGGTGAGGGAAGACGCCTGGATCTCCGTCACTGGCGCGGATTCAAGTTCCACGATCGCGGACTGGCATGCCGCGAAGGTCCACAAAGGGTCGGAGATCGTGTTCCCCGTCAACCGATCTGGCGTATGGATTTATCTGGCTGTTGCCGGTGGCGTCACGGCGCCCAGTTGGTTTGGCAGCGCGAGTGTGTGTCCGCGCGCCCAGATTGGATCGGCATTGCAGAGTGGCGACCAACTTTTTCGCGCCACCGAATCCTCGGTGCAATTGCCTGGCGCTGTGGCGGGTCGGGTCGCCGCATGGGAAGAGCAGCGGAACTTTCAGAAACCGCCTGTGTTCCGTGTCTGGCCGGGGCCCCAGCGGGATTGGTTTTCCGAGAGTGAATTGGACCGGTTCTTCGAGAATTCTTGGAAGATCTCCTCTCAAAGTGACCGTACCGGCTACCGACTCGAAGGTGAGCCGATCTCCGTTCCCGATCGCGGCCTGATCAGCGAACCCGTGCGAATCGGCAGCGTGCAGATCCCGCCCAATGGACAACCCATTGTGACGATGCGAGATGGACCGACAGTTGGGGGGTATCCGAAGATTGGGATGCTCGATCCCCGTGACCTCTCGTGGCTGGTGCAATGCCGCCCGGGGCAGGACGTCCAGTTCACGTTAACGTAACCCCAATTATTGGAAGACATACGGCGATTTCTGCATACATTGTTTCCCTTACGGCATTGGCCTCGAAACTGCGGAAATTGTTTG
>JBMYQZ010000659.1:0-3379 GCA_049601855.1 Limisphaerales bacterium
CGGCTTGAGGCTGTTCTGGTAGCGGCCGAAGGCGATCGTGCCAACTCGGTACTGGAGGCCGGGAACTTTCAAGGTGCGGGCGTAGTGGGAGAAGTCCTCCGCCCCCATCGTGGGTTCCATTTCGAAGACCATGCTTTCGCCGACCAGGTCGCGGAACACATCCACCGCGGCCGCGGTGAGCTTCGGGTGATTGTAGGCAGCAGGAACGTAGTCTTTCTCCACGACGATCGTTGGTTCCTTGGGGCAACGCATGGTCTTGCAGATGTCGGTCGTGATCTGGCGGATGCCCTCGAGGAGTTGTTTGCGGACTTCATCGGTGTAGGAGCGGACGGTCAATTGCAGCTTCACCTCGTCAGGAATGATGTTGTGACGCGTGCCACCGTGGATGGAACCAACGGTGATTACTCCCGGATCACTCGGGGAGATCCGACGACTGACAATTGTCTGCAATGCCGTGATCACGTGCGCTGCGGTCACGATCGGGTCCACGGCCTGGTTCGGCCGGGCACCGTGTCCGCCCTTGCCGTAGATGGTGATGTCGACCGAGTCCATATTCGCATGGCACCAACCCGGCGTGAATCCGACGGAACGGGCCGGCAACCGATGCAGCACGTGCAGCGCGAGGCAGAAGTCTGGTTTCGGAAATCTCTCAAACAGGCCGTCGTCGATCATCGCCTTCGCGCCTTTGCCAATTTCTTCCGCCGGTTGCGCCACGAACACGACTGTGCCGCTCCAGTGCCTTCGCAAGTCCACGAGCATCTGTCCCATGCCGATGACCATCGTGGTATGCACATCGTGACCGCATGCATGCATCGCCCCGGTTGTCGTTCCATCAGGGCGCTTGATCTGCACCTTGCTCGCGTAAGGCAAGCCGGTCTTTTCGGTGACCGGCAACGCATCCATGTCTCCGCGGATCAAGACGGTGGGCCCTTCGCCATTCTCCAATACCCCGACGACTCCAGTCTTTCCCACTCTCCGCGTGACCTTGATTCCGCTTCCTTCCCAGACGGTCGCCACCAGTTCGCTGGTTCGTATTTCCTCGAACGAGAGTTCGGGATTGGCGTGGATGCCCTGGTAGGCGTCCACCAAGGCGGGAAGAGCGGATTGCACCCAGGCCTTGATGGCGGACTTTTGCCCGTCGTTCAGGCGTACGGAGATGTTGTCCTGGGCGAGAACGGTGGTGGCGAGGAAGAGCGCGAAGAATCGTTTCATGCTGGAAGCGTAATCACGGTTTGTCGCCTAAGTCGATGGCTCGAATCCGACATTGCGCCGCCTTCGGTCCACTGCAATTCTGTCAACGAATACCATGAGAACCTTCATCCTCGTTCTACTCGTCTGCGTCGTGGTTTCACGGCCCCTGCAGGCCGCTCCCAGCTTCGCCAAGGATCCTATCGTCACGGAGTTTGACATTGATCCGAACTGGCCGAAATACCCCAATCACATCGAACAAAAAGGCTGGGTCTCGGGCATGGCGATCGACCAGCAGCAGCAGATCTGGATGTTCAAGAAAGGCCCGGACCCGGTGCAGGTTTATCGAACCGACGGTACGTTCGTAAGGTCTTGGGGCAAGGGTCTGTTCAAGAGTCCGCACCAACTCCGGATCGGTCCGGATGGGGCGATCTGGGTCGCCGATTTCGATCAGCACGTCATCCAGAGGTTCACCCCCGAAGGGAAGCTCTTGCAGACCGTCGGCACGCTGAATGAATCCGGGGAGGACGAGACCCATTTCAACCGACCCACGGACATGGCGATCATGCCAAACGGGGAGATCTTCGTGACGGATGGTTACGGCAATCGCCGCGTGGTGCATTTGGACAAGAACGGGAAGTTCATCAAGGCCTGGGGCGAGTATGGATCCGGCCCGGGCGAGTTCATTCTGCCGCACGCGATCGTCTACGATTCCAAAGGACGGCTCTACGTCGCCGATCGCAATAGTGGTCGCATCCAGGTCTTCAAGCAGGACGGCAGCTTCGTTGATCAATGGACGGGACTCATCATGCCCTGGGGCCTGCACGTCGCCGAGGGTGACGAGATCTGGGTGGCCGGTTCCTCGCCGCACTGGTGGCGGCGACACAACAAATATCAGGAGTATAAGGACCAGATGTTCATGTGCTTTTCCACGGATGGAAGGGCCCGCCTGATTTGGACCTTTCCGCTGGGCGATCCAGAGAACAAGAAGACCGGTGAGACGGTAGGAGCTCACTGTCTGGTAAAAGACAAGGATGGGAACATCTACGTGGGCGACATCTATACCGAGCGCGCTCAAAAATTCGTCCCGGTCACTTCTCGGCCAACGGCTCCCAAGAAGTGAAGCAGCCGTTGCCCTTGTTCATCGGGTTCCTGCTGATGGCGGGGCAGCTCGCGGCGGCTGAACTCTATACACGCAATACGGAGGTTCCGTTCGCCTACTTGTCCGGCGGCGAACGTTCGTGGCAACTCACGGATCAGCCGCTGGGTTCCGACGAAGCATTGGTCCGCGCCTCAGCACTTCCGGAAGGCCTGAGAGCGCTGTTCGACCGGAAGGGCAGGATGACCGTCAGGGCGCGGGATGGGTTCCAGGAAAAACTGGACCTGACAGTTCGACATCATCGTTCGGACGGCACCCGGGCGAGTCAGAAGATTGAACTCCTGCCCGCACCTCCCGATCGTCCCATCACCTATCTCTCCGATCAACTGGATGATCTGATCCGGATCCTTCGTGATCGCAGCACTGGCAAATGGAAACTGCCGACCCGTGACGCGTTCGATCAGTATTTCCGGCGACTGCAGGCGCATGGAGTCCGTCGACTGATTGTCTGGCCCAGCGCTTTCCCGACCAGTAATGACCCGAAGAATTATGGTTGGAAGAACTGGCAGCGTTTTGAGTTTCAGGCCCGGGCGATCCTGGAGAGCGCGGATCTCAACCGCATTCTTTACGATGATCGCGCCTTCGTGCCCTACGAATGGCACGGCATGTTGATGCGCTTTCGATTGAATCCTGCCTGGGGTCGCATGTATGCGCAAAGCGCCGCCGATCACGGCATCGCGCTCACGCTCAGCTACCGTCCCTTCGAACACGCGTTGATGAAGTACTACGTGATTCCCGCCTTTGATCATGATGGGAGCTTCCGGTGGAACTTTCTTCCCGGAGCAAATCCCAAGGTGAATTTCGAGCCGCAGGACGTTGGCTTCACCCATTATCGGAAGATCCTGGAAGCAAGCGATAAACGGGATCAGTCCCGGCTCCATAGCATCACCTTCGCCGCGGTCCCGGAATCCAAACCCCAGTCGGTATCGCGCGAACACTTGCGGGTATTTGCTTCGCAGGTTCCACCGATCTCCCGAAGCTCGTTCGTATTGGTCGGGGACGAAACCGGCGGTGGGTTTTATCGACTCGTCC
>JBMYQZ010000660.1:0-3378 GCA_049601855.1 Limisphaerales bacterium
ATCAAGAGATCAGCTCGTGCCGAACTTGCGTCCGGCCACAAAATAGGTACGGCAATTGCCCTTTCCTTTGATCGAAACCGATCCTCGATCGTCGAGGATGAAATGATCGACGAGAAGTTCGCGGGTGCGGGAACAGACCTGTATTCGCCCCGCCTCTCCGTGTGACTCCATGCGGGAGGCTAGGTTTACGGTATCGCCCCATAAGTCGTAGCTGATCTTGTCGATGCCGATGATACCGGCCACGACGGGGCCGGTGGCGATCCCAATGCGGAGGTTCAACTGCACGTCAGCGAGGCGATTGAAAAGATTGATTTCCTCCAGCATGCCCAGCGCAAGTTCGGTCACCGCCAGCGGGCCATTCTCCACGGGTTCGGGAATTCCTCCGGCGACCATGTAGGCATCGCCGATAGTCTTGATCTTCTCGAGGCCATGCTGTTGAGCCAGATGATCAAAGCTGGAGAAGACTCGGTTCAGCATCTCGACGATTTTTCCGGGTGTCATGCTGGCGGCCAGTTTCGTGAAGCCGACCAGATCCGCGAACAGCACGGGAATATCATCAAATTCCATGGGCTCGACGACTTCACCTTGGCCAAACCGTCGGGCTACAGCGGTCGGCAACAGGTTTTGAAGCAACATTTCTACCCGCTTGTGTTCCCGCCGAAGACTTAGCTCAATTTTCTTTCGTTCGATTGCATGGCGCACCAGCCTCGGAAACAACAAAGGATTGAGATCCACCTTGCTGATGAACTCCTGCGCGCCCCGTTTCATGGCTCGAATGCCCAGTCCCGCGTCACCACCTCCGGTTAGCACCACGATGGGTGTGTCCGGTGCCGCCTGCTTGACTCCCTCAAAGGTCTCCATGCCTTGGCTGTCGCGCAATCCAAGGTCGGCGACGACGACGTCGAACTCCCGGTTTTCCAGTTGATCGAGCGCCTCCCTCAGGGTGGTGACCCCCCGCGTTTCATAACGCAAGCATGGTTCCCGCTCAAATAAGTCGGCCAAAACCCCGGCGAAGGATTCGTCGTCTTCCAGCAGGAGCAGTTTGATCGGTGGTTCTTGTGCCAACAAGCTGCCGACCGCTTTCAACAGTTCCACCGGTTTGACCGGTTTCGGAAACGTATGCGTCGCCCCAAAGTTGAGCGCGGTCGGCAATAGCTCACCCCGGCCGGAGATCGCCACAATGGGCAGATCCCGCCACATTTGGCGAAACTTCATGATCGTTTCAAATCCCTGCTCCCCCGGCATCATCAAATCCGTGATGATGAGATCGGCCGGAGAGCGCCTCTGGGATCGGAGGGCTTCGCGGCCGCAAGCAGCCGTCATGACGGAGTGGCCCTCGGATTCCATCAGGGTGGCCAATGACTGCCGCACGGGTTCTTCATCATCCACCAATAGAATTCTTGCCATCAGTGCTATCAGAACGTTGATCGCGATAAAAGGGAGTACCCTCCAGGGAGTAATCTTTGGTATTAACGGCAATCAGGAGGGAGGGGGGTGTAAGAGTTCTTCTGTAAATGTTCTGTTGGCATGATGCCCAGCCCCTTCGGGGGCCGGCGCAGTAATGGTGAGCGTAGCTAACCGAATGGAGCCGGTCCCCGAAGGGACTCTCCCAGACGGTTGTCGCTGGCTCGGGGCGGGCCATTCAGGTCTGCTGTTGAGGTCCACCAAGACACATCAACAAGCACAACCCGTATGACCCACCAGAACGACTCTGATCTCTTGAACTCCATCCTGCAACAACTCAACGACTCCGGCCTCGAAGCTCTCCTCGGCGGCTTCGCCACCTTGCTCAACGAAGCCATGCTCCGACAGCGGTCCGAGGCTTTGGGCGCACAGCCTTACGAACGCACCGACTCCCGAATCGGCCACGCCAACGGATTTAAACCCAAGACGGTTGACACTCGCATGGGGCCGCTCGAACTGGCTGTCCCACAGGTTCGCGGTGTAAACGCCGTTCCAATAGTGCGGCACAGGGCGGACGAAAAGTGCGGCGTTTACAATGCGAAAAACCGGCCGCAAAGGGTCCAATTGATTTTGAAAAACTACGGTTTTAGCAGATCCGGAGCACCCTCATGATCCACTCTCAGGATTCATTTACGAGCTTGGGCGGCTTTTTAGAATTCGGGACTCCGGCTCACGGATCGGCGTGGATGCTTCAACCTGCCGACCTCTTCTCAGGCGATCAACTCGCCGATCACCTGTCCACCGAACTGGGAAAGCTGTTTCCAACGTCCGCCGTGGAAATAGGTGAGCTTGTTGTCATCCAGGCCGAGGAGATGAAGCAGGGTTACGTGCAGGTCGCGGACGTGATGGACATTCTCAGCGGCCGACGCCCCAAGTTCGTCCGTGGCACCGATGGTGTGTCCGGCTTTGACGCCGCCGCCGGCGAACCAGATGGTCATCGCCTTGGGATTGTGATCCCGACCATAGGCGATCCCGCCGCGGACTCCGTTGTCGGGTGAGCGACCAAATTCACCGCACCAGACGATCAGCGTCTCATCCAGCAAACCCCGCTCTCGCAGGTCGGCGATCAAGGCAGCGATCGGCTGATCGACCTGCGAAACCAGATTCCCGTGAGCGCGGGCGATGAAGTCGTGCGAATCCCAAGTCGCGTGGTAGAGCTGCACGAAACGGACGTCGTTTTCGATCAGGCGACGAGCGAGCAGGCACTTGCGTCCGAAGGCATCCGTTGGCTCCTTGCCGATACCGTAGGCCTCTTTCATCGCCTGGGTTTCCTGCTTTAAATCGAGAATGCCCGGCACCTGCATCTGCATGCGAAAGGCGAGTTCGTAGTTGGCGGTCCGCGCCGCGAGTTCCTTGTGCTCAGGGTGCATCGCCTGGTGACGCGCATTGAACTTGGCCAGCAGATCGAGGTTCTCGCGCTGATGTTCCGGTGTGATTCCTTTCGGCGGATGGAGATCGAGAATGGGAGATCCTTTGGGCCGCAGTGTCGTGCCCTGATAATGCGCGGGCAAAAAGCCGTTACCCCAATTCGCTGCGCCGCCTTGCGGGAAGGCTCGTTCCGGTAACACCATGAATCCGGGCAGATCACGATTGAGCGAACCAAGGCCGTAGGTCGCCCAGGCGCCGATGGCCGGATCGCCGCCGAACCGGTTGCCGGTGTTCATCTGATATTGGGCGGTCGGATGATTCACCGAATCCACCTGGCAACCGCGATAGAAGCAAAGCTCGTCAGCAACCTCTCGCAGGTGCTGCCAGTTCTCGCTCATGTCCGTGCCGCTTTGGCCGTACTTGCTAAACTGAAACGGACTTTGCACGTAGTAGCGCTGGCCACTCTCCATCTTCGATTTCATTTCGCCGCTGCGCTGAAATGATTGCAGATGCAGGTCCTTCAGCTTGGGCTTGGGATCGAAGGTG
>JBMYQZ010000661.1:0-3377 GCA_049601855.1 Limisphaerales bacterium
ACAGAACAGGAAGAGCAACAGAAAACACGTGGCAATGGTCCCGACCACCGGACTGTCGAAACGGCGACGAAGGATCTCCGGCACGGTCACGGCATCGGCCTTGCGCGCGACCTGGTTGAGTCGCTTGGCCAACAGTGCCAGGGAAACGATCGGCACAATCATGTAACTCGCAATCCACAAGGCAAGCACCCAGCCGTGCGTGTAGATCAAACCCGGGAACCCCATGAAGCTCCCGCCACTCGCCGCCGTTGCCGCAAAGGTCAGCGCGAAGGCCCAGGTGCCGAGATTGCGACTGCCGAGAAAGTACTCACTCACGAACTCCCGCTTGGCCATCACCTTGCCTGCCAGCCACGCGAGCACGAAGACCACGCCAAGATAAATCGTGAAACTGATCAGCGCCGCGTTGGAGGAAACACCGGTGCGGCTGACCGCCTGAACGACGTCCTCACCCATTCTTCGGTTCCTCCCCGGTTGCTTTCGTTTCGGCCGGTTGTTCCGCCGGCGGATCCTCGAGCGGATCGTCCGCCATGAACTTGAGTCCGAAGTAGATCGCCACGACGTTGGCCATCAGCCACGGCAGCGCCACGCCCCAAAAGATCCACGCCGGCATTCCCATCACCGTCTTGAGTTGGGTGGGATCGAGGTCGTAGCCGTTGTTCACGCTGTAGCCGACCACCCAGAGACAAAACACACACCACGTCACGATCACAAAGATCGTCTCACGCCGGGCGTTCAAATAAACCGGATCAAGTTTCTTCGAAGACATAAGGAGGGAACGCCCGATTCGATAACCGAAGGCACGGGACGGGGGAAGTATCAAATTCCGAGGTCAGCGGCCTGGGTGGGGCGGGCCGAACTACACGGCTTGCGACGGCGCGTCGTTGAATTCTTCCAAGCTCGAATCGTGGACTCTCCGCAGATGCGGGTTTCGCCGCAAGTTCTGGATGAAGACTTGGAGATCGTCGGGATGAGCGAGAGTTACCAGTACATGCTGAAATCGATCTTCCCGTTTACGCGCGGCGCCTTCGATGAACGGTTCATCGAAAGCCGGAAACAAATGAAACTGGTAGTAGCAGGCGTCAGCGTCGGTGAACTCAATCTTCAGATAATAGTCGGCGGAGGTCTCGGACATGTCCTCGGGAAGATCTGCCTCATCCGCCTCCAAGCCCTGCGTACGGCCATCGTCAAACCCGATCAGAATGGATGGATCCCCAGTCGTCATTTCCATCAACGCCGCCGCGAACCCAAGCTCCCAACCTTTCTGTTTGGTGTCACAACGCTTGAACAATTCGAACATGGCGCGGGCACTCATCCCGTTGGCGGCCTGTAGAATCTTGCTGTCGGTATCGCGATCGAACACGGCCGCTCCACCCAGCACGCGGCAGAGAAGTTTCGGGTCTGGGCTTGTCATTTTCATGGTCACCGATCCGAACAGAGGGCTTCAACCTTGGCCCATTGTTCCAAGATTCTTTGTTTGTTTTCCTCGGGCAGATGGAAATCGCCAAATCGTTTGCGAACCACCCGGCAGGATTGCCGAATCCTCTCTTCAGTGATGTTTGAGAACGATGTCTTGCCTTCATCCAACTGAATCTCCAGCGCGCACCCCAGAATCCATGCCTCGCAATCATCCGTCTCATCTTCCGGCACAATCTCTTTCAAGTACTTCACCAGTACGGGCAGATAGAATTCGAAAGCGCTTCCACCCATGAACATGAAATCTTCCTGATAGCAGCCGGGATTGTCGCAGAATCGCTCGAACGCTTTTTGAAGATCCAATCCTCCGAAATTCCTCCACGCGCATTGCGCATCCAGATCACCTCCATACGGATCGAACTGTTCCTCCGTGGGCAAATTTCCGGAAGGTCGTCCAAGTTCGTACGTGCTTTCAATCAGTGTCAAATGCTTCGGCATATTCGCCAGCGAATCAGTGGTGGTAAAGTTCCGATCGGACCTTCCCTGTTCCTGTGGCGGTGTCAGGCAAGTTGGTTGTCAGCCAGTTCAGAGCGACGTCCCAAAACATTCGATCTCCGTGCGGTGCTGAAAGCATCGGAGGAATATCAGACCGTCATGGGCTTCCATGAACCTCAGTTCCGAATCCCCCTGCGAAGGGACGCCTTGCTCGCGGGTTGGTGATCGGGATTGCCATCACTTTTGTGCGCGCTAGCATCACCGGACATTTGCCATGAAAAAACTACTGCTTTGCTCCGCTCTCCTTTCGTTTGCGGTTGTTTCCCAAGCCGCTTCGATTCCCGTGAAATGGAAGATCTCTGAGGGTCTTCAGGCGCCGGAGAGTGCTTATCTCGACCAAGAGTCCGGGTTCCTGTTTCTTTCCCAAATCGGCAAGGGCGGCGGCAAGGCCGATGATGGTGACGGTTGGATTTCCAAGCTCACACCCGAGGGGAAGATGGTGAAGGACAAGTGGGTGACGGGGCTGAGTGCGCCGAAAGGGATTCGCAGTCATGGTGACACCTTGTGGGTCAGCGACATCACCAAACTCGTCGCGATTGATATCAAGACGGGCAAGATCAAGAAGAAGATCCATTTCCCGTACGCCAAGTTTCTCAACGACGTCGCCACCGGACCGGACGGGACGGTCTACGTTTCTGACATGGTGGCCAACATTGTCTACGCGCATAAGGACGGTAAGTCTTCCATTTTTGCCGAGGGAAAAGGCATCGAGCATCCGAACGGACTCCTGGTGCACGACGGCAAACTCTACCTCGGTGGCTGGGGCAAGAACCTGCAGGACGATTTCTCCACCGATCCGCTGGGGCGGCTGCTGGCCATTGATTTGAAAACGAAGAAGCGCACGGCCGTCACCAAGAAGCCCACCGGCAATCTCGACGGCGTGGAAGTCGACGGCAAGGGCGGCTTCGTGGTCACCGATTGGCGCGCGGGCAAGATCTTTCACATCAACAAGAAGGGCCGGGCGAAAGCAATCATGACCTTGCCCCGCGGCACGGCCGATCATGCGTTTCTGACCGACAAGAAATTGCTGATCTTGCCAGAGATGTTGGAGGGCAAACTCACCGCCTTTGATCTGAGCAAGATCGTGAAGTAATGACCGTCCTCGTTCGCCAACTCTGTTGTTTGCTGATCGGCACCGTTGCCGGACTCGCTCAGCCATTCGAGTTTCGCCTGCCGAAGGAAGACGGCGTCGTCCACTTGAACGAGAATGGTAGGCGCGTCTTCACCTTCCAGATCGATCACAAGGCGAAGGATGGCAAGTACTCGCGGGCGAACTACCTGCATCCCGTTCTCGATCCGGACGGCGTCGAGGTCACCGAGGATTTTCCGGCGGATCATCTGCATCATCGCGGGATCTTCTGGGCGTGGCATCAGGTGTTGTTGAACGGCAAGCCGGTCAGCGATCCATG
>JBMYQZ010000662.1:0-3373 GCA_049601855.1 Limisphaerales bacterium
GGATCGCGCGCTGGTGAAGCAGTTCATCGTCAAGCCACAGCGAGATCACGACAAGATCGACCAAGATCTCAAGGTTAAGACTTTCGTGAAAGCCGGGCCACGCAAGGTCGGTGCCGCCTTCTATCAAAAATCACATTCCTTATTGGAGAATAAGCGGCAGCCCTTTGAAGCCAGCTTCAATTTTCACCGGCACCCGCGACAGAATCCGGCGGTGTACTACATCTCGATCACGGGTCCGTTCAAATCGACGGGCGTCAGCCTGACGCCGAGCCGAAAAAAGATTTTCATCACCCAACCGGAGAGTGGGCAGAACGAAGCGGCGGTCGCGCGCGAGATTCTCGCCAATCTGATGAAACGTGCTTATCGCCGGGCGATCTCCAAGGCGGACCTGGAGCAACCGATGGCGTTCTACGCGGACGGTGCGAAAGAAGGCGGATTCGAAACCGGAATCGAAAGCGCATTGGCGGCGATTCTCGTTAATCCCGCCTTCCTCTTCCGCGTGGAGCGCGATCCCCGTCACGCCTCCGCGAGCGTATACCGAATCAGCGACCTGGAGTTGGCGAGCCGTTTGGCGTTTTTCGTTTGGAGCAGTCTCCCGGATGATGAACTGTTGGATCTCGCCATCGCCAACAAACTGCGCGAATCTGGCGTGCTGGAGAAACAAGTTCGTCGCATGCTTGCCGACGAGAGGTCCGCTAATCTGGCCAATAACTTCGCCAATCAATGGCTTCATCTCCGAAATCTCGATTCCTCGAATCCGGACCTTCGCCGGTTCCCAGATTTCGATGAGAATCTCCGCCGTTCATTTCGGCAGGAAACGGAGATGCTCATCGAGAGCGTTCTGCGCGAAGACCGGAGCGTCTTGAATCTCCTGAAATCCGATTACACATTCCTCAACGGCCGGCTTGCGCACCACTACAATATTCCTGGCATCTTTGGGAGCCGCTTTCGGCGGGTGCAACTGGATCCGGGGAACCACCGCGGCGGTATCTTACGGCATGGCAGCGTCCTGACAGTGACGTCCTACGCCACGCGAACGTCCCCGGTGATTCGCGGTAATTGGGTGCTCGACAACATTATCGGCACGCCACCGAAACCTCCTCCACCGGACGTCCCCTCACTGGAAGAGAACAAGGTTGATGCGAATCTTCCAATCCGCGAACGCCTCGCCGAACACCGCAAGAATCCTGCTTGCGCTAGCTGCCATAACGCGATGGACCCGGTCGGCTTCGCCTTGGAGAATTACGATGCTGTGGGACGCTGGCGGGAATTTGAAAACGGCCGAAAGATCGACGTTGCTGGCGGTTTGCCCGATGGCCAGGTCTTTGACGGGGTCGAGAAGTTGGAGGCAGGTTTGCTCAAACGACCGGAGCTTTTCGTCCGCACCTTGACAGAGAAACTGATGACCTTTGCCCTGGGGAGAGGCGTCGAATCGTTTGATGCGCCAGCCGTCCGAAAGATAGTGGCTGCCGCCAAGGCCGACAACTTCCGGTTATCGTCCTTGATCAGCGGAATTGCAGAAAGTGTGCCTTTTCAGATGCGTTCCCGCGCAAGAAATGAGAAAGTGACCAACAATCATCAATGAATTTCATCACCAAGAAATCCATTCCCCGCCGCACGATGCTCAAGGGCGTTGGCGCGTCCTTCGCCCTTCCCTTGCTCGACGCGATGATCCCCGCTGCGACCGCTGCGAGCAATACGCCCGCGGGGCAACTCAAGCGTCTTGGATACGTCTTCATGCCGATGGGCTGCGATCAATCGCGTTGGACACCGAAGAGCAACAAGAAACTCGACGAGCTTTCCCCGATTCTGGATTCGCTGAAGCCGGTAAAGGATCAATTGACCGTTTTCTCCAACATGGAATTGCGTCCGGCCTACCCCGGTTCGCACGCGACCTCGAATTCCTCGTTTCTCAGCGCCGCTCGCGCCAAGGTGACCGAAAGCACCGATTACTATCTTGGCACCACCGCCGACCAGGTTGCCGCCAAGCAGATCGGCCAGGCGACGCAACTTCCATCGTTGGAACTCGCAATGGACCTGATGCAGACCGTCGGTATCTGCGACAACGGCTACGCCTGCGTCTATCACAACAATCTTTCCTGGTCTTCACCGACCACCCCCCTCCCGGCCGAAGCTCACCCGCGGCTCGTCTTCGAAAATCTCTTTGGCGAAGGAGGCACGGTGGAAGAGCGCAAAGCCTCTCTGCGCAAGCGCGCGAGCTTGCTCGATTCCATCACCTCGGAGATGAAGCGTCTCCAACGCGACCTGAACGGCAGCGACCGCGCCCGTGTTTCCGATTATCTCGATTCCATCCGTGAAGTCGAACGCCGCATCGACAAGGCCGCGACCGATGCCCGCGACAATCCGCTGCCTGATATGGATCGTCCCACCGGTGTGCCGGCCGCCTATGCGGATCACGTCCGCCTGATGTTTGATCTGCAGTTGTTGGCCTATCAGGGGGATGTCACGCGCATCGTAACCTTCCAACTCGCTCGCGAGACGAGTAATCGGACCTACCCTGAAATCGGCATCCCAGACGCCCACCATCCCCTTTCCCATCACGGCGATAATCCCGAAAAGATCGCCCGCATGGCCAAGATCAATGCTTTCCATGTTTCGCTGTTCTCCGAGTATCTGCAGAAACTGAAGAACACCAAGGAGGGCAACGGGTCGCTGCTGGACAACATGCTGATTCTTTACGGCAGCGGCATTGGGAATCCCAACGTTCACGATCACACCAACCTCCCGATCATGGTTGCCGGTGGCGCGGCTGATGGAATGAAGGGCAATCGCCATCTCCGCTACGACAATCCGACTCCGCTCGCCAATCTACACCTCACATTGCTGGACAAGGCCGGTGTGAAGATCGATTCCTTCGGTGACAGCACCGGCAAGATCGAAGGTCTCTTCGACACCTTGGCGATTTGAAGGATTCATGCGCATGAGGGATAGTAGCAGTGACCGTAAGAGTGCAGTTTGGGTGTCCTGTCATTTCTGCTCACTGACGCTCGCGGCTGCATTGCTGATCGCGCTGGTTGACACTTCCCGGGCTGATAACGCTCCCCTTGCTGACGCCGCTGAAGCCAACGATCTCGTGCGAATCACCAAGCTTCTGCAGGGCGAACCAAACATCAACGCCCGCCAAGTCGACGGCATGATCGCGCTCCATTGGGCGGTGTATCACGACAACACCAAGCTGGGCAAAGAACTCCTCAAACGCGGAGCCGATCATAGTGACCGGAATCGCTACGGGATCACCCCGCTCCATCTCGCCTGCCTGAACGGGAACGGCGAGCTGGTGGAAGCGCTGCTGGCAGCCGGGGCTGACCCCAACGATGCGATTCCTGGCGGTGCGACCGCCCTCATGACGGCG
>JBMYQZ010000663.1:0-3373 GCA_049601855.1 Limisphaerales bacterium
TATCAGCCTGATACGTTCTATGAGGCCGAATCTACTTAAACTCCCGCTCCTGCCGGATGCCGAACTTCTCCACGCGCTTGCGCAGAGTGGCCCGAGTGATCCCGAGCAGTTTGGCCGCCTGCACCTGGTTGCCACTCGTCTCCTTCAACGCGCAGACGATCAATTCGCGTTCCACCGCGGGAATCACGGCCAGTTCCTTGTCTTCCCGCGCCCGCCTGAAGAGTTGCGCGGCCAAGGCCTCGATGTTGGCACCGTCAGGAATCGAAACCTCTGAAGACGTCCCATCGTCGGCGGTTGGCACGACAACCGATGCGCCCGAGATCTCCACCGGCAGATCACCGAGCAATAGTGCGTCACCCCTGCAGACAACGAAGGCCCGCTCGATGACGTTTTCCAACTCGCGCACATTGCCCGGCCAATTGTGCGACTCCAGCGCCTCCAAGGCTTCCGTCTGCACGGAGCTGACCGGTCTCCCAAGGCGTTCGGAAAAGATCTTGAGGAAGTAGTTCACCAACAGGCGGATGTCTCCGGGACGTTCCCGCAAGGCCGGCATCTGGATACGCACCACGTTCAAGCGATAGAACAGATCCTCCCGAAACTCCTTCCCTGCGACGGAGGCTTCCAGATCCTTGTTCGTCGCGGCGATCACCCGCACGTCGACTTTCACTGCTTCACGTCCACCGACCCGTTCAAAGCTCCCATCCTGCAACACCCGTAGAATCTTCGTCTGCGTCGGCAGGCTCATGTCGCCGATTTCATCGAGGAAGAGCGTGCCGCCGTTGCATTGTTCAAACTTGCCGATGCGTTGCGAGGTCGCCCCGGTGAAGGCGCCCTTCTCATGCCCGAACAACTCACTCTCCAAGAGATTTTCCGGAATGGCGGCGCAGTTGATGGCCAGAAACGGTTTGTCGTTGCGAACGCTGTGCGAGTAGATCGCTCGCGCAACGAGTTCCTTGCCCGTACCGCTTTCGCCGGTGATCAACGCGGTCGCGCTCGAAGTGGCCAGTTGCCCGACCATCTTGAAAACCTCCTGCATCGGTGCGCTACGTCCGACAATGCCCAGATCGTAGTCTTCCGATTCCAGCAGCGGCTCGTAGGACACGACTTGCTTCATCGCCCGCGAAGCGTCGAGGGCCGCGTTCACGACCTCCTTCAACTTCGGGATGTCGAATGGCTTGAGCAGGTAATCGTAGGCCCCGAGCTTCATCGCCTCAATGGCGGTCTGCGTCGTGCCGTAGGCGGTCATCATGATCACCGGCAGCTTCGCGTCGTGTTCACGGATTTTGGCCAGGGTTTCCAAACCGGTCATCCCACCCATCCGCACGTCCATGATGACGAGGTCCGGCTTCATACCCGGAATCACCTGCAAGCCCTCCTCGCCGCTGTTGGCACCCTCAAGCAGGATCTGAGAGGAGCCAAAAATACGGCGAAACGAGTACTGCACGTCCGCTTCGTCATCGATAACGAGAATCTTATCCATCAATCAGAGGGCGATTATCGCGAGACGGGGGGTGATTAACAAAGTGAATCGACCCATGGGGATCATGAACGAAATTCATACATCGACAGAGAGCCGTCCCGAAACCAAGCCGACCAAGCTGCACCCGATCACGGCGTTCAGGCCCAATTCCTCCGCCCGTTCGATCACTTCAACGGTATCGGTGCCTGGATTGAGCCACAATTCGTCGCAACCGCGCTCCTTTATCGCTGGCAAGGTCTTCAGGAGGATCGTCGGTGGCAGGTAAACACTGATCACATCTGGTCGCTCTGGAACGGAGCCGACGTCCGGATAGCACTTCCAATCCTCGATCTCATCCGCCCGCGGATTCACCGGGTACACCTCGAAGCCCTTTTCGGCGAACGCCAAGACCGCCTTGTTCCCGTATTTCTCCCGATTCGTGCTCGCGCCGATGATTGCCACCGATTTCATGCCCGCAATATGAAGCGCCGAAGGCTTTCGTCAAAGTCTGCGGGACTCTAACTTTCCCTCGATGTCAGCGAACCAGAAATGCGCAGCCTGCGGCCAATCGTTTCCGTGCGACATCGCCGCCGGCAAATCAACCTGCTGGTGTTTCGAGCTCCCGCAAAAATCCGAAGTCCCGGATTCCGGGGCCAGTTGCCTTTGCCTCCGGTGCCTCAAAGCCAAGCTTGAAGCAATCGATCAGCCCTCGAAGTCGTAGACAATCACCCGATCGCACACGCGCTTGAAGACCTTTTCCACAAACTCAATGTGCAGGGGATGATCCTGGTAGGCGTCCTGCGTGGCTTTGTCGGCAAAGGTAAGATTCAGGCCCACCTGGTAAGTCTGGTCCACCACGTCGCGATGACTTGGCGCCATGCGTCCGACGTGAAACTGAATTACGCCCGGAATCGGCTCCAAGTATTTCTCCATGCCGGCGATAAGCTCCTCGGTGGCGTTCTCAACGCCTTCCTTCGTCCAAAAAATAACCACGTGCGAAAACATGCGGCCGGAGGTTAAGTCCACGTGCGGACTTGCCAATCCAATTCGAAACCGGCGGTCATCTGCGGTTGGTATTCAAATTCACCTCAACCGTCTGAATCGACTCCCGATCACGTGGAAGTTGGACGAGGTATTCGAATTTGGTTCCGACGACACCCGAGGCGGCGTTGATGGCGGGAGGACTGAAGGCGTTACAGGTGACAATGGGAAAGCCGGCTTCGGCGGCGCGGAGATGGAGGTTGGACTCGTGGTATTCGCGGTATTTCATCGAACTACCGGAGTGGATGGATTGGAAGATCAGTTGGGCACCGGCTTTCTTCTGCTTGAGGGTGAGATGGGGATTGGGGCCGTCTGTGAATCCCGGTGTGCCCCAAAGGTCGTTGCAGATGAGCGTGCCGAATTTCAGGCCGCCGGCCTTGAAGACGAGAGCGGTGGTTCCGGGCTCGGCCCACTTGGCGTCGCCGTAGGTAAGGCAGCGTTTGGCGTAGGCGCCGATCAGTTTGCCGTCGGGTCCGACAATGCGGACCTGATTGAAGGTCTTGCCGTTCGCTTTCCAACACGTGCCGATTAGGCCAGTGAGTTGGTGCTGTTGGCAGAGCTTTTGGCAATCGGCGAATGCCTTGGCAACTTCGGTCTGGTCGAATCCGCCATAGTAGCCGCTGAGCATGGCTTCGGGGAATACAATCCACTGAGCGTTTTCCTCTCCCGCTTGAGCGAAAGCCTTTTTCATGGCGGCGAGATTGGTGGAGACATCGCGGGTGACCTTGAGCTGCGCGATGGTGATGCGGTGGGTTTCGGCTCCGTATGCGGCGGTAAGGAAGGAGCACAAGAGGAGGATTGTGAGTCTCATTTGACGTTTCTTTGTCGTGGTGCGGACTCACAAGCTCGCCCCTCCAGCTGAAGCTAAAACGC
>JBMYQZ010000664.1:0-3367 GCA_049601855.1 Limisphaerales bacterium
TGCGCTCGTTGCCACGATCACAAGTTCGATCCCATCTCGCAGGAAGACTATTACGCCATGACCGGCATCTTCCGCTCCACCCAGGTCGTGCTCGGTACGCGCAATGGCTGCGTCAACGTCGCCAGTTGGGTGCTGCATCCGCTGCCCGTCAAAGAACCCATGCGCACCGAACTCGCCACCAAGGTAAAGCGTCTGGAACTCGCCATGCGCCTCACCGTCGAAACGCAGTTCAAGGAAAAGGCCGGTGGCAAAAAGTCCAAACGCAACCTGCCGCTCGCCGGCGTGATCTATGATGAAGTCGACGCGGAACTGACCGGCCAGTGGCGCAAGTCCACCCTGAACGACAACCGCTTCGGCGACGGCTACGTGGTTTACGATCGCGGGACCGGCCCGAGCAAGGCCGTCTTTCGCGCCAGCCTGCCAATCAACGGTACCTACGAGGTTCGCATCGCCTACAGCCCGCATTCTTCCCGTGCCTCGAACGTGCCGATCACGGTTGAGGCCCAAGGTCGTCACCACGTGAAGCTCGACCAGACCGAACGTCCTGCAGTCGGCGGATTGTTTCAGCCCATCGGTCGGTTCAAGTTCGAGAAAGGCGCGCGCGCCAACGTCATCATCGACACCGAGGGGATCACGGGCCAATACATCATCCTCGACGCCGTGCAGTTCATTCCCGTGGGCGACATCCAGCGTGAGGCCAAAGCCCTGGCCGCGAGCGGCAATGCTCCCAAGAAACCCGAATCGATTTTTGATCTGTCGAACGGCGAGCTGAAGAAGGAATTGTCCAAGCTCATCGGTGAACTGAAAAGGGCCGACGTGGCCTTGGCGCCACGCGAAGCGCCGGACGCCGCCGACATCCACCTCCGCGTCCGCGGCGAGGTCGGACAGCTCGGCCCAAGCGTTCGACGCAATTTCCCCCAAGTCCTCCACGCCGGTCCGACGCCGGAAATCCCCACGGGACAGAGTGGCCGCCGCGAATTTGCCGAATGGATCATCAACCCCAACAACGCCCTGCTCGACCGCGTGATCGTCAACCGCGCCTGGCACCACCTCTTCGGCCGCGGCATCGTCGCTTCCGTCGACAACTTCGGTGCCCTCGGAACTAAACCGACGCATCCTGAATTGCTTGATTGGCTCGCCGGTCAGTTCCGCGACAGTGACGGCTCCATCAAGCAGCTCATCCGTCAGATCGTTCGCAGTCGCACTTACCGGCTTGCCTCCTCCGCCACCGCAAAGCTGGAGCAAGCCGATCCCGCGAACAGCCTGTTCGGTCACCAGAACCGCCGCCGCCTCACCGCCGAAGAGATTCGCGACAGCGCCATCTTCCTCGCCGGTCGCCTCGACAACAGACCCGGCACCAACACCTCGCTGAAATACGGCGTCGATCTCGACAAGCCGATGAGCTTTGCCAAGGACACCTTGCGCACCGTCTACCTCCCGATCGCCCGCAACAACCCGGTTGCCGAGTTGGCCCTCTTCGATGCCGCCAATCCCGACCTCGTCAGCGGCGCCCGTGCCGCCACCACGGTCCCGACGCAGGCCCTGTATCTCCTGAACAACAGCTTCTTCCTCACGCAGGCCAAAGAGATCGGTAAGGCCGCCGCCGCCAATCCGGACCTCGACGCCCAGATTTTCCACCTTTACCAGAAGATCCTGAATCGCCCGGCCGGTTACCTCGAGATCAAACGCGCCCGCGAATTCCTCAACAGCTTTGCAGACACCAATCCGGAAGAGGCCCTCAGCCACTTCGCCCATCTGTTGCTTGTCTCCACTGAATTTCTGTTCCTAAATTGAAGCGCCATGAATCCGACGGCGACCGCCTGCAACAACTACGACGCACCGGCCCTCACCCGACGTGACGCGCTGAAGCGCGCCGCCTGTGGGTTCGGATCCATTGCCTGGGCTGGCATGGCCAGTGCGGGCCCCGCCCATCATCCCATCCGGGCCAAGCGCGTGATCATGCTGTTCATGCACGGCGGCCCCTCGCAGGTCGACACCTTCGACTACAAGGAAGAGCTGCAGACCCGAAATGGCGAACGCCTTCCTTTCGCTCCGGCCAAGAATCTCGATCCGACCGCGACCCGACAAGCCAAGCTCCTCGGTTCCCCTTGGTCCTTCCAGCGCCACGGCCAATCCGGCCTCTGGTGCAGCGAACTCTTTCCGCACGTCGCCCGGCGCATGGATGACATCTGCGTCGTCCGCTCCATGCAAAGCAAGGGCCAGTCTCACGGCCAGGCCGTCTGCATGCTGCACACCGGCACCGACAATTTCATCCGCCCTTCCGTCGGTTCCTGGGTCAGCTATGGCCTCGGTCGCGAGAACGACAATCTCCCGACCTTCGTCAGCATCAGTCCCTCCGCCTCCCACGGTGGGCCACGCAACTACGGCCCCGCCTTCCTCCCCGCCGAACACCAGGCCACGACCATCGGCGCCAACGGCAAGCTCGACAAAAAGGCCAACTTTCAATTCCTCCAATCCGGCACCACGGCTGATCTGCAACAACGCAAACTGAATCTCCTTCGTTCGATGAACGAGGATCACCTGCGCCGCACGAAGCATGCGCCGATCGAAGGTGTCATCAAATCGATGGAACTCGCCTTCCGCATGCAGAGTGCCGCCCCGTCGGTCATCGACACCTCCGACGAGCCCGATCATATCCGCGACCTCTACGGCATCGGCACCAAGGAGACCGACACCTTTGGCCGTCAATGCCTCCTGGCCCGTCGCTTCGCCGAAGCCGACGTCCGTTATATCCAGGTCAGCACGCCCAACGTCTGGGACCAGCACGGCAACCTGAAAAAAGGCCACGAGAAGAACGCCAAGGCCGTCGACCAACCCATCGCCGCCCTCCTCACGGATCTCAAGCAACGCGGTTTGCTCGACGACACCCTCGTCGTCTGGGGCGGTGAATTCGGCCGCACCCCCATCGTACAAGGCAGCAACGGCCGCGACCACAATCCCCAAGGCTTCACCATGTGGCTCGCCGGCGGCGGCGTGAAACCTGGCATCGCCCACGGCGAAACCGACGAGTTCGGCTACTACGCCGTGAAGGACAAGGTCCACATGCACGACCTCCACGCCACCATCCTCCACCTCATGGGCCTCGACCACCTGAAGCTCACCTACAAATACGCCGGCCGCGACTTCCGCCTCACTGACGTCTACGGCCACGTGGTCAAAGAGATCTTTGCCTGATCCGGCAATCTTCGTCCGCACGCACATCCGCGTAGGAACGCGTCCGTGGAAGTTGGGCGGAGTCGTTTCATTCCCCGTAAGACGAATTCAGTAACACTACCTATGCTCAGCTCAGCCATGGGGCGGCTACCGTTCGGCCCCGTGCGCAGCAGCGATCAGACTGCCGGCGGCT
>JBMYQZ010000665.1:0-3354 GCA_049601855.1 Limisphaerales bacterium
AAGGTGTGTTCCTTTTTCGGGGCGAGTCCTTCGCGCAGGATATAGATCCGGTTCAAATGCAGTTTGAAGCTGTTCTTGGCAACAAAGAGATCCTGTTCCACCCAATCTGAGCCATCGACGCTGTTCGATTTGACTACTTTTGGAATCGCTTGCGATCCTACTCGGCGTTGAATATCGGCTTGCCGTTCACGATGGTCATCGTCGGTTTGATGTCACGGATTTCGTCGACGGGCACGGTCAGGTAGTCGCGATCGAGCACGACCATGTCTGCCAGCTTGCCGACCTCGATACTTCCCAAGTCTTTCTCTTTGAACATCAGATAGGCGTTGTTGCGCGTGTGGGCGATCAACGCGGCTTCACGTGAAACCGGTTTGCGAATCGAAATTTTGTTCGGAAAGACCTTGCCGCTGGTAACCCACCAGAGCGTGTGAAAGGGATTGGTCGTGGCCACAACTGTTCCGTCAGAGCCCAAGCCCCAGACAATGCCGCTTTCCTCCATCGCGGCAACGGGCGGAGAATCGCGACCTTCAACGGCTGGCTTGGCGGTCTTGTTGTGGACGGCAAGAGTCAGCCCGAGTTCCTTGGCCCGCTTGATCGTTGCTCCAGAAATCAGATCGCAATGAGCGATCGTCCATCGCAGATCCTTCATCGGGTGGTTCGGGTTCAGCCGATCGGCGATATCGAGAATGCCTTGGGCGGTGGAATCCTGCATCGCGTGTTCATGGATGTGCCAACCGCTCTTGGCAGCCGCTTCGGCAAGTCGCTCGAACTGGCTCCAGACGTGTCGACCAAAGATCGTTGCGCGCATGCTGCTGTCGTGCAGCGGTCCGTAAGTGTGTTCGCCGATTCCGATCACGCCAAACCAGTCGTCATTGTCAGCGGGCCTCGCCGACTGAATCGCACCGATTGCATCAGGTACATCGGATTCGCCGTAGGCGCGATAGCGCAAGGCATGGTAGACCCGGATCGTGAGTTTATTCCCCTTCGCCAGGCTGATCACCGGATCAAAGTTTCCGTCCGTGCTCCGGCCGACGTCGTAGACAGCAGTCAAACCGTAGCGATTCAGGGCGGTATTGAAGTAGGCCGCATCCTCCACCCGCTGTTCCGCCGTTCGTTCGGGAACGAATTTCAATGCCGCATTGATCGTGCCGCGGGCGCCGGAGGAACTGCGACCGGATGAACGCCCCTGGTTACGACTGGAACGTCCGAAGTTTCCGCGCGAACGATTGCTGCTGCCTCCAAAGTTCGATCGTCCCGAGTTTCGCGATGAGCCGCGCTGGTATCCGCCCGATCCACCCAATTTGCTGGAGGCGAGTGAATTCATGAAGGCGCGCGTGTAAGATTTTTGGATGAACACGGGATTATCCGGAGCAGCACGGTCGAGTTCCTCCTGTGTGAAGCCACGGGGCGAATCGGCGAACTGCTGCTCGCTCCATCCACCCAAGACAAACACCCATTTCCCCGGTCCAATCTCCTTGGCCTTGTTTGCGATAATCTGCAGTGCAGCCTGACGGGAAGTGACGCCATCGATTCTTGCTTCAAACCGCCAACGAGACATACCGCGCATGTAGTGCAGATGATTGTCGATCAGGCCGGGGATCACCGTCCGGCCCTTGAGATCGAGTTTTCGCGTGGCGGTTCCCGCCTGCTTCAAAATATCGGCACTACTGCCGACCGCCGAGATGCGACCGCTTTCGACGGCCACCGCTTCTGCGATCGAGAACGCGCCGTCAGCTGTAAGGATCTTCCCGTTGAAGTAAATGCTGTCCGGTTGCGCGCTGACATCAGCCATCGGAAGGGCAATCACCAGGAGCATCATCACACGCCAACGTTTGCGCATCGGATCTATCAGATCGGAAATCATGGCCGCCGAGACTCGGTGCGAGGACATTATGGCAACATTACGTGTAAGGCGTGTAAGGACATTTTGCAGGGGCACCGGAAGAGATTCCGGCTCATACGCAATGTCGGCCACTCGCTTAGGGCTTCAGGGATCGGCTCCCTGGCAGCGGTGTGTTCGAAAGAACCAAATCACTCATCAGAAGGTATTGCTCCCACCGACCGCGGATGGCACGGATAAGAAGGATGGCCGGGCGAAGCTCGGCCAGCGATCCGCGAAATCCGTGTAATCCGCGGTTAAGACTATTTCTCCGGTCCGTATCCCTTCGAGCCGTCGAAATAAACTCCATCCACGTTGACGCCTTTGGGGGTGCGCGGGTCGCCGTTCAGTCCGAAATAGACGATGCGGCAGTTGTTGCCTTTGCTCAGTTCGTGTCGTTTGTCAGTGATTCGAACGGTCAAGGTGTGTTCCTTTTTCGGGGCGAGTCCTTCGCGCAGGATATAGATCCGGTTCAGGTGCAGTTTGAAGCTGTTCTTGGCGACAAACAGATCCTGCTCCACCCAATCTGAGCCATCGACGCGGTGTTCGATGATACCGGCTTTGGGTCCGGCGATCACCTGGATGGCTACCGCGGAACCTTTGAAGGGAAGGGTAAAGCTGTCGCCCGGCTTGTGTCCGATCAACTGCGGTCGCTCGTTCCATCCCGTTCGTACCTTGCCGCCTTCTGCTGCGGCATCGTAGTTGGTCTCCACGGCAAACCCGTTCAGTCTTTTGGCGAGTCGCGGCGCAAACAGTTTGCCTTCGCTATAGGAGGACGAATCCAATTTTTCTGGCATCGCATGAGCAACGACGGGACGGGGCTTACTCGACCACGCTTCATCAAGTAACCGCTCGATGCTGTCGGCATAGAGTTGCTGTCCGAAGGGCGATGGGTGCACGCCTTTGAAGTCATCCTTCCAGGTGAACTCTCCGCGCTTGATGCGCTCGTAAACCTCCTTGGTGATATCAAGCGTCGGCACTCCGTAGTGCGCGGCGACTTTGTCGAAACTCTGAATCACTACGGGCGTCTTCCCATTCTCGTAATCTGCGAGCTTCTCCACGCAGGCAAAATGCATCATGACGATGTCCATGTCCGGGTTGGCCCGCCGGGCGCGCCGAACGATACCTTCCATGCCGCGAACACTTTGGTCTGCGGTTCGCAGGATGGCCACATCGTTCACCGCTGCTTCCTCGAACATCAGATCGACTTTTCCCTGTTGAATGACGTCCCGCTCCACTCGATACGCGCCATACATCGTTCCGGTTGAACCGACTCCTGCCAGGATGAACTTGAACTCCGTGTCCGGGAAACGCCGTTTGAGGTTTGCCATCACCTTCTTTCGCCAGGGCATTCCGGTAATGGAGCCACCGACAAAGGCGACCGTGCCTTTCTTGGTCGTCTCGAAGATGTACTGCGAATTCTTCAACCCGTCGTGCATTTCGAACCAGTTCTGTTGCAATGGTCCGGTGTAGTT
>JBMYQZ010000666.1:0-3352 GCA_049601855.1 Limisphaerales bacterium
GAGATCGAGAACGGGGCGATCAGAGCGATCCATGATCTGGGTGGCAAGTGGGCGGTCTTCACGGGCACCGAGAATGGCAAAGTCATATCGACGTCCAGAGGGATCGAGTTCCTTGGCCAGCGTGGCAAAGTGTGCCGCCGGCCAACGCTTGTTGTCCCACCGAGCTCCCGGAATCAGCGCGATGAGCGGTTTGTCCGAGCCGCGGCGAATTCGGTTTAGGCGTTTCTGAATGTCCGCGCGCGGCGGGATCACTTCGGGACAGTCTCCGGTGGGAACGCCGAGTTCGCGCAAAACGGCGAGATACCAATCGACCGCGTGCGGCCGGTCCGTCGGCCGCGGCACGGCCACATCGTAAAAGAGACTCGCGCCTTCCCGTCGCAGATCGAGACCGGCGGTCGTGGTTCCGTTGGCCAGCCAAGCGATCAGGCCACTGCGCAGGAGACTCTGGAGATCGATGACGAGATCGAACTTGCGCTGGCGTAGTTCGAGAATGGTTCTTCGCCACTGCCCAAAGCCACTGAGAGAATTCCAACCCTTGCGTTGAAAGGGAATGATCTCGTTCAGGTCCGGATCTTTCTCCAACAACGGAATCAATCCCTCCGCGATGCACCAGGCAATTTGGGCATCCGGCCAATGACGTCGTAGCAGGCGCAGCACCGGCAAGGTCTGCACCACGTCTCCCAACGAACTCGGTTTGATGATGAGGATCTTCACCCGCAAAAGAGAACAGGCGAACTCGTCAGCGGTTTCCCGGGGACGAATTCGCCTGTTGGCAAAACGTTTCGCAACTTACTTGCCGAGGGCCAGACGTTCGGCGAGGCGTTCCGGCAGACCGGCCGCGCGAATCTTCGACTGCGCCGTGGCGATGTCGTAGTCGAGGCGACGAAGTTCGATCGTGCCTTCTTCCATGTCGTAGATGACGTAGGCGGCTTTCGGATTGCCATCGCGGGGCTGACCAACACTACCGACGTTCACAAAATACTTTTTGCCCGGTTCGACCTTGAACTTCGAATAGGTACCACCGCGCACCGTACTGTCGCGCACAAAGGCCACCGGCACATGCGTGTGACCGAAGAAACAGACGCCCGTGTTCTGGTAGGTGAAGCTGGCGGCGGCCGCGAGTTTGTCAAAGACGTAACCCCAGCGCTTCGGCCCGTCCAGCGTGGCATGGACGATCGTGAAGCTGGAGACGAGGCGAATATATCGCAGTTCGCGCAGCCACTGGATGTCTTCCTCGGCGAGTTGAGATCGGGTCCAATTCACGGCTTCGGCAGCATGCGGGTTGAAGCCCTCGAGGGCATAATCAACCGAGCAATACTCGTCGTGATTGCCCTTCACCACAGGCATGCCCATGTTCCGGACGATATCGAGGCATTCCTTGGGATTGGCGTTGTAGCCAACCACATCCCCCAGACAACAAAAGTGAGTGCACTTGTTGTTTTCTGCATCCTCCAAGACTGTCTGGAACGCCTCCCAATTGGCATGGATGTCAGCGATTACCGCGTATTTCATTTATTGTCCGTTCTAACCGACGATTTCGAATCCTTTGAATTCGTTCGTCGCTACTGCCCACGTTTCGGTTTCGTTTCTAATAAAGCCGGACAGACCTGCATCCCGAACCGTATCTCGAAAGGCTTCAAGCTCTTCGCGTTCACCTTCGACATTCAGCTCTACCCGGCCATCGGGTAAGTTTTTCACCGTGCCAGTCACCTCAAATTCGAGTGCAACTCGTTTGGTGGTGTAGCGGAACCCCACGCCTTGGACGTGGCCTTCGTAGTACACCTGTAACCGGCATCGCGACATATTTTCGCCGCGCCCGCTCTCCGGAGAGATAACTTTCCCGCCGTGAAGCGAGCGGTAAACGCCGAAACCATGCCCCGACTGCACCGCGGAACGCAATCGTTTATTTTAGGTGAAAATCCGTAAATCCCACGGGGAGAACACCTTAACCGGAGACCTTTACATCAAAGCGATTTCACTCGTCAGGAGACAATTTTGAGATGGCTGGCCACCGCAAATCGACCAACAATCCGCCCCGATTTCCATGAAACAGAACCCCGTTCCGAACACCGATCTTGTCGTCTCCCAGCTCTGCTTCGGCTGCTGGGGTGTGGCCTCCGATTTCCACTGGGGTGATCGCGTGGAGGATGAGTCCGTGGCCGCCATGCTTGCCGCAGTGGAGGCTGGTGTGAACTTCTTCGATACCGCCCCGGTCTACGGTGACGGCGCCAGCGAAACGCTCCTTGGCCGCGTGATGAAAGAGAATGGCCTGCGCGACTCACTCGTCGTGGCCAGCAAGGTCCCGCCCAACCGGATGAAGCCCGAGGAGATCGTGGCCGCATGCGAGGCCTCGCTTCAGCGACTGCAAACCGACCATATCGATATCTACCAAACCCACTGGACCAATCGCGACGTCCCCTTGGCCGATACGTGGGACAGCCTGCTGCAGTTACAGACACAAGGCAAAGTCCGCCATGTCGGCGTCTGCAACATGGGACTGGGCGACCTCGACGAAATCTCCCCACGCCAAAGGCCGGTCACCAACCAGCTCCCCTATAACCTGCTTTGGCGCATGATCGAGACCGAGATCATGCCGCGCTGTCGCGCCGACAACATCGGCATGCTCATCTACAGCCCGTTGATGCACGGCATGTTGGCTGACAAGTATCGGACCGCCGCGGATGTTCCCGACGGTCGCGCGCGATCCCGGCACTTCACCACCGAACGATCGCTCGCTCGCCACGGCGAACCGGGTTGCGAAGAGGAAACCTTCGCCGCCTTGGATCTCATCCGCGAACTCGCTTCCCAACTTGATCGCCCCATGTCCGATCTCGCGCTCTCGTGGATCGCCCAACAGGACGGCATCACCAGTGTCATCGCGGGCGCCCGCAACGCGGACCAATTGAAGGAAAACGTCGCCGGCCTCGACACCCTGCTTGCGAATGACGCCGTATCCCAACTCAACGCCGCCACCGAAAAACTCAAGACTGCCCTCGGCCCCAATCCAGACATGTGGGACGGCGGCGAAGACTCCCGATACCTATGAGCATCCAGGCAACCCCGATCTCCGGCGCCTTGGGAGCCGAGATCACCGGCATAAATCTGGCCGAAAACCATTCGGACGAAGTCACCGCCCAAATCCGCGAGGCCCTGCTCGAACACCAGGTCATCTTCTTTCGCGGACAGGAATTCACTCCGGAGCAACAGATCAGATTTGCCCAACGCTTCGGCCAACTGGAAGAACACGACTTCGTCAAAGGCCTCCCCGATCATCCCGAAATCATCCGCGTCGTCCGCGAAGCTGATGAGACCAGCAAGAACTTCGGTGGCAATTGGCACTCCGACGTCACCC